>FR890845.1 GCA_000436875.1 Oscillibacter sp. CAG:155
TCTTGACTTATTACCATTGGACTTTCTCATAAAGCGGCGCAGTGCCAAAGCCGTTCCGGCGCCAAGAAGCAGCAGATCCAACACCACAGTGATGGTCTCCTGCCAGGGCAGCACCGCGTTAAGGCCCAGCTCCGTAAACCACCCGCCGCAGCAGAGCCACACGATAGTTGGCTGAAAGCAGGAGATCTCATATCCCACCCACAGCTTGAGGTTTCCCAGAACCGAGGTGAACCCCAGACCCCCAAAGCAGAAAATTCCCAGCACCAGCGCCGCCAGATAAGGACTGCGGACCAGGGCACCGCAGAGAGCCGCCAGCAAAGAAAACACCGCCGTCAACGCTGCTCCCAAGGCCAGAGCCGCCGCCAGATACCCAGCCACGGTGAAGTCCCCCCAGGTAAGGAAGGGCCGCACCAGCAGCATGTCCGAGAGGTAGTTGAACTGGCTGGAAACGCTGGCACCCCAGATGCCGCCGTAGTCAAACCGGGCAAAGTACAGCCCCAGAGAAGGCCCGGCCACCAGGGCCAGAAACGTCGGTGCTGCCACAAGGGACGAGAGGACCTTGGTCCGTCCCAGACGCCGCCCGGTCCGGGAGGCGCAGGCAAGGCTCTCCGTTTTGTGCAGTTCCTCGTACCCCAGAAGATACAGCGTCCCCAGCATGGCGGCCATCGCCGCCTCTCCCAGCATGGCCCGCATCAGTGTCCCGAAGAGAAATTGGTGACTCCCCTGGGTGACAGGCCCGGCATACAGGTCCATGCCGGCGTCCGTCCGGGCCAGGTGGTCCACCCGCTTCGCCAGGAGATCGTATTTCCAGGCCATCCACGACACAGCCGTAGGAGAGGTCTTCACCACATCCGTATAGAAATCCTTCAAACTGCCGGTATCATAGGTTTCGAAGATATCCTCCAGGCCGGTGACGGACTGGAGCAGAGCCGCCCGGTTCTCCGTCTCCGGCATGGCCTCCAGGCCATCACAAAACGCCTGATCCACCCGCTGGCCCAGGCAGGCGGCGTCTGCCGAAGTCTCGTTGAAGAAAGTCCGGTCCCACTCCGAGAGCGTGCAAATCAAAAACGCATTGAAGAGAAGGCTCAGACCCAGGAAAACCCACAGGGCCGGCAGACGGAAGAGTTTGCGCCACTCGTACACGGCCAGGCTCATGGCTGTTCCTCCCGATAGATGGCAAGGAAGGCATCCTCCAGCCCCGGCACCGCAGAAACGGCCCCGGCGGGTGGTTTTTCCGTCAGGATGCGCAGCACCGGTCCCTCCGCGCTCTGCCCCTCGCTGAGGAAAAACTGGTCCGGCCCCAGAATTGTTCCCGCTGGGACCTGAAAGACCTTCCCGTGAAACCGGGCGCAGATGTTGGCAGGGGTGTCGCAGCAGTAGAGATGGTGATCCCGGAACATGACGATCTGTCCGGCGATGGTCTCTACGTCGGAGACAATGTGGGTGGACAGCAGTACAATCCGGTCCTCCGCCAGGGAGTGGATGAGGTTCCGGAACCGGACCCGTTCCCGGGGGTCCAGCCCGGCGGTGGGCTCGTCCAGGATCAGCAGTCGAGGATCATTCAGCATGGCAGCGGCGATCCCCACCCGCTGGATCATGCCGCCGGAGAACTTCTTGAGCTTTCGCTCTCCGTCCGCCCCCAGCCCCACCAGCTCCAGGAGGCGACTGATGCGTCCCTCCGCCTCCCGCTTCGGGATGCACTGGAGCGCGGCCACATACCGCAGGAACTGTCGGGGGGTGTAATTGGGATAGTACCCGAACTGTTGGGGGAGATATCCCAGCAGCCCCCGGTAGTCCGCCCCCAGGGCCAGAATGTCCTCTCCGTTCCAGAGGATCTCTCCCTTTGTGGGAAACAAGAGCGTCGCCAGCATTTTCATCAGGGTGGTCTTTCCGGCACCGTTGGGTCCCAGCAGTCCGTAGACGCCGGAAGAAAACGTCAGGGAGATGTCCTCCAGAGCCGTGAAGGTTCCATATTGCTTTGTGACATGTTCAACTGAGAGCATAGATGCTTCCTCCTTCTGTGCGCCGCCGGCAGAAGCGGCGCAGCTCCGTGAAATACAGGGCCAGAGCGGCAGCGGTGAGCAGGCAGAACAATGCAGTGGGCACGCCTGCAAGCCACCGGGCGGCCCGACCCCACAGCAGCGGAACGGTCCCCAGCGCCGCCCAGGCCGCCGGGGCCGTCAGCAGGCCCACGATTCCCCGAAGCCGCATGCAATAGAGTGCCAACACTCCATACAGGCACAAGCTGGAGACGGACAGGGCTACCATCCAGGAAAGAGATTCCCTTCCTCCCGCAAGGTGCCACAGCAGCAGGTTGACCGGCACACACACCAGCACCGATGTTCCTCCGAACACCAGCATCCGCAGTGCGGTCATGGCCCGCAGGGAGACGCGGCAGGTCTGCCGCCACTCCAGCGTACCGGACTGTGCCTCCTTCCAGGCGGTCAGCAGATGGAGCGCAGCATACAGCGCGGGAGACAGCAAAAACAATGCCGGACCCACAGGCCCCTGCCGGGCTGCCGCGGCGGCTGCAGGCAGCAAACACAAAACCAGAAACAGTACGGAGAGAAACAGGCAGTCCGCCGCGCCGAAAAACAGTGTTTGCAGTCCTGTCGCCCGTACGGTTTCCGCCAACGTGTGCCGGAGCCCCGGCCGGGGCGGAAGTCCGGCGTCCAGGATGCGGGCCACGGCGGCATTCTTTTCCGCCTCCGTGGGCATGGGGATTTCGTTCCAGAAGTTATCCATGTGGATCAAACTCCTTTCTCAGCCGCCCCAGCAGGCGGTAATAGCGGGATTTTACCGCCGCTTCCGGTTCTCCCAGGGCGGCGGCGATTTCCGGGAAGGACTGCTCTCCATAGAGCCGCAGGCGGAACACCGCCTGGGCCTGCGGGTCCAGGCCGGAGATATAGGCCTCGATCTGTTCCAGCAGCGCCCGATCCTGAATCCGGACCGCGAAGTCCTCTTCCGACGGCACCTCCAGCTCCTCCATGGACAGGGGCATCAGGCGGGTTCTTCTGCGGGCGTCGATGACCTTGTTGGCGGCAATGCGGTAGAGCCAGGTACGGAACGTTCCCCGCTCCGCCCGATAGGTGGGCAGAGCCCGCAGCATGGCCAGGAAAATAGACTGGGTCAGGTCCATGGCGTCCTCCTTATGACCGGTCTGGCGGTATACAAAGCGGTAGATCTCGTCGTAGTGGGCCCGAATCAGCTGATCTGCCGCCGTCCGTGAGCCCTTGCGCTGGATCTCCCGAATCCATTGTTCTTCCACTGTCTCACCGCCTTCCCGCCTGTATATTCGCACATCAGGGTACCATCGTTTCAAAAAATTGAAAAGAATTTTCAGAAAATGACTGGGTATTTGTTTCAGGGACAGCTGCTCTATAAAAGGAGCTGGCTGCAAGTTCCCTCCTCCCTGCCGCAGCAGCCCGCAATCCCGGCTGCCGGTGATTGACAATCCCGGGGCAGAATGGTACGCTCTTTCCTATCGAGGAGGTGGGTCCGTGTATCGCATTTTTCTGGTAGAGGATGATGAGGTCATTGCCGGTGCCGTAGCCCGTCATCTGGAGGGCTGGGGCTACACGGTCCGCTGCGCCCAGAAATTCGACCGGGTGCTTCAGGAGTTTGCCGCCTTCGACCCCCAACTGGTGCTGCTGGACATCTCCCTGCCCTTTTTCAACGGCTATCACTGGTGCCAGGAAATCCGCAAGGTCTCCAAGGTGCCCATTTTGTTTCTGACTTCCGCCGGGGACAGCGTCAATACCGTCATGGCTATGCAGCTGGGCGGCGACGACCTGCTGGCCAAGCCCTTCGACCTGCAGGTTCTCTCCGCCAAAGTCCAGGCCATGCTGCGCCGGGCCTATGACTTCGGCCCGCCCACCCACCTGCTCCAGTGCGGCGGCGCGGTGCTGAACGTGTCCGACGGGACGCTGACCGCCGCCGGGCAGCGGGTGGAGCTGACCCGGAATGAATTTCGGATTTTGCAGATGCTGCTGGAGCGGAAGGGTCAGACCGTCAGCCGGGAGGCTCTGATGACCCGTCTGTGGGAGTCCGACAGCTTTGTGGATGAGAACACCCTCACCGTCAATGTGGGCCGATTGCGGCGGAAGCTGGAGGCAGCAGGGCTGCCGGATCTGATCCGCACCCGGAAGGGCGAGGGATATCTGGTGGAGGAATAGTCCATGGAACTTCTGGCATACCTGAAGCGGCAGCGTCTGCTGCTGGTTCTGCTTGCGGGGATCGCCGCCGTGTTCGCTGCGGTGTTCTCCCTGTACGATCTGCCATTGGAGGCAGTGGGCTATGGGGCCCTTCTCTGCCTGGTTCTTGGGGCAGTGCTGTTCATTCTGGGTTTCCGGCGCTTTCGCTCCCGGCACCGGGAGCTGCGGCAGCTGCTGGACCGGGCGGAGGAACCGGTGCTTCCCCTCCCTCTTGCCGGGGATTTGCTGGAGGAGGATTATCAGGCACTGCTGACAGCGGTGGCCGCCCACCGTACCCGACTTCTGGCCCGGGAGCGGGACAAGCTGGAGGACATGACCGACTACTATACACTCTGGGCCCATCAGATCAAAACCCCTATGGCCGCCGCCGGGCTGCTGCTTCAGGAGGACCCGCCGCCCCGGGAACAATTGGAGGCGGAACTTTTGAAAATCGGCCAGTACGTGGACATGGTGCTGGGCTACCTGCGGCTGGACAGCGACTCCACTGACTACGTCTTTCAGGATACGGACCTGGACGCCCTGATTCGCCAAGGGATTCGGAAGTTTGCCCGGCTGTTCATATTGAAGCACATCACCCTGGATTTCCGGGAGACGGGCCGCACAGTGCTCACCGACGGCAAGTGGCTCTCCTTTGTGGTGGAGCAGCTTCTCTCCAACGCTTTGAAGTACACGCCCGCCGGGGGCACCGTCCGGATCTATGGGGATGGCGAAACACTGGTAGTTGCGGATACCGGCATTGGAATCCGGGAGGAAGATCTGCCCCGGATTTTCGAGAAGGGCTTTACCGGCTACAATGGCCGGGCAGGACAGAAGTCCACCGGCATCGGACTGTATCTGTGCCGCCGGGTGACGGAAAAGCTGAATCATGATCTCACCATCGTGTCCCGGCCCGGGCAGGGCACCATTGTCCGGCTGGATCTGAGCCGGACAATGCGAACCATGGAGTGATTCCTTACAAAAGTGTAAGATACCGGGCCGGACTGTAAGCCAGGGCGATGGCGGGCAGTCCGGCTCCGCTGTTATACTGGAGTCATCCCAAGGCAAGGAGGCTTTTCTTATGGCACTGCTGGAAGTACAGCACCTGCAGAAAATCTACACCACCCGCTTCGGCGGCAATCAGGTCCAGGCCCTCTCCAACGTGAATTTCTCCTTGGAGCCGGGAGAGTACGTGGCCATCATGGGGGAGTCCGGCTCCGGCAAGACCACCCTTTTGAACATCCTGGCGGCATTGGACCGTCCCACCGCCGGTGAGGTGTTTTTGAACGGCAAGGCTCTCTCGGATATCCGGGAGCGGGACCTGGCGGCCTTCCGCCGGTCTCACCTGGGCTTCGTGTTCCAGGATTTCAACCTGCTGGACACCTTCTCCCTTCAGGACAATATCTTCCTGCCCCTGGTGCTGGCGGGCACCGACTACCCGACCATGCGCAAACGGCTCCAGCCTATCGCGGAGCAGCTGGGCATTACGGATATTCTCACCAAGTACCCCTACGAGGTCTCCGGCGGCCAGAAGCAGCGCGCCGCTGTGGCCCGGGCTCTGATCACAGGCCCTCAGATCATCCTGGCGGACGAACCCACCGGCGCCCTGGACTCCCGTGCATCAGACAATCTGCTGGAGCTGTTCGGAGAGGTGAACGGCGGCGGGCAGACCATTTTGATGGTCACCCACTCGGTGAAGGCTGCCAGCCATGCCGGACGGGTGCTGTTCCTCCGGGACGGGGAGGTGTACCACCAGCTCTACCGGGGCAGCGAGAGCCGGGAGAGTCAATTCCGCCGCATTTCCGACACGTTGACTGTCCTGGCAGAGGGAGGCGGTTCCCATGCGTAAGTCCGGTTTTTTCCCCCGGCTGGCTCTGGTGAACCTGCTGCGCAACGGCCGGTACTACGGGCCGTACCTTCTCTCCTGCGGCAGCACCGCCGCCATGTTCTACATTCTCCGTTACCTGACAGTCAGCGACATCGTCGCCTCTGTCCGGGGTGCCGGGTATCTCCAGAGCCTGATGTACCTGGGCTGCATCGTGGTGGCTCTCTTTTCCGCGGTGCTGCTGCTCTACGCCAACAGCTTCGTCATGAAGCGGAGGCAGCGGGAGCTGGGACTTTACAACATTCTCGGATTGGAAAAACGGCATATCGCCCTGCTGTGTTTCTGGGAAACTCTCTACTGCGCCCTGGCCGCCATCCTAGGAGGGCTGGCCGTCGGCATCTTGTTCAGCAAGCTGACGCTGCTGCTGCTTTTGCAGCTCTCCCGGCTGCCGGTGGAGTTCGGCTTCGAGATCAGTGTGGAGGGCATGGTCAGCACCACCTCTCTGTTCACGGTTCTCTTTGCCCTGACCCTGGTGTGCAACCTTGTCCGCATCGGCCGGGCCCGGCCGGTGGAGCTGCTCCACAGCGAATCTGCCGGAGAGCGGGAACCCAAAACCAGACGGCTGCTGGTGGTGCTGGGTCTGCTGACTATGGGAGGCGGCTATTTCCTCTCCTGGAAGGTCCAGCAGCCCTTGGAGGCTCTGGCCTTTTTCTTCCTGGCGGTGGTGCTGGTGATGATCGGCACCTATTGCCTGTTCACCGCCGGATCGGTGGCGGTGTTAAAAGCCCTGCGCTCCAATCCCGGCTATTACTACCAGACCCGGCACTTCACCGCCGTGGCGGGATTGCTGCACCGGATGAAGCAGAACGCCGTGGGCCTTGCCAACATCTGCATCCTCTCCACCATGGTACTGGTAACGGTATCCACTACCGTCAGCCTCTACCAGAGCTGCGAGGAAACGCTGAACCAGATGTTTCCCTTCGATATCCAGGTCGTTCAGTCCCTCAGCGGCTACGGCGAGGATGTGGTGCTGCCCGCGTCAGAAGAGGTCCGGGCCAAGGTGGAGGAGAATCTTGCCGCCTCCGGCCGCACAGCATCCCACTTTGGTTGGCTCAACCTTGCAGAGGACTGGTGCGGGTACAGCGGAAACACCTTTCAATGGGAGACAGACCCCAAGGTCCATCTGCAGCTGGTGACAGCGGAGGATTACACCCGCTGCACCGACCAGGAGATCACGCTGGAAGCAGGCCAGGTACTGGCCTATACCGAAGGGCTCGATCTGCCGGACACCTTTTACATCGGTTCCCTGCCCTTCCGCATTGCGCAGCGGCTGGAGACGGACCTGCCGATGAATGGCAGCGCTTTCGTCACCAATGAGACCGCATCGGTGACGCTGGTGGTGGCAGACCGGGCAGTGCTGGATGAAATCATGGCGCAGCCCGGAAGAGATGTTTTTTCCAAACAGTTTCTGATCCAGATGAACGTGGACGGCACTGACGAGGAAAAGCGCTCCCTGGCCTGGGACATTCTCAGCGGCGTTCCCGGTGAGGGGGTCGCCGTCAACAGCCGACAGGACAACACTCTGGACCTCTATACCATGTACGGCGGCTTTCTCTTCCTGGGGATCTTCCTGGGGCTGCTGTTCTTGCTGGCCACGGCCCTTATCATCTACTACAAGCAGATCTCCGAAGGGTACGAGGACCAGCGCCGCTACCGGATTTTGCGGCAGGGGGGGATGACGGACCGGGAGATCCGAGCCTCCATCCAAACGCAGATTCTGCTGGTGTTCTTCCTTCCTCTGTGTATGGCAGGCATCCATACGGCGGCAGCCTATCCCATGGTCTCCAAGCTGCTGAAGCTGTTCCAGCTCACCAGCACCGGCCGCTACGCTTTGTGCGCAGCGGGAACACTGGCGGTATTCTGCGCCGTTTACGCCCTGGTCTACGGTCTGACGGCCCGGGCCTACCGCCGGATCGTGGCGTGATCCACATAATATCAGGAGGCGGACCGTCCCACAGGAACGGTCCACCTCCTGATGATTTTTCAATTAGGACATGTGCCATTGTATGGCGGCGCCTGCTGGCACAATCACTCCTGCCGCAGTCTCTCTACAATGGTCTGACGGGCCGCCGTCCGACAACTTCGCAGGGACCCCCGGGTGAAGCGGCAGGTGAAGAGCCAGAGGATCTGCCCCAGTATAAATCCCCTTCGCGGCTCTGAAAAGGCCATGGCAAACCTGCGGCAGAATGGTACGTTTCGATTTCTTTTAAAAAATACCAGTACGGGATTCGCATCATAAACTGCCCGCAGCAGGGCAATCTATGTCCGGTGATGAAAATGAAATACGAAGATCCCAATATGGAAGCCTATTGGAACAGCCTTCCCAGCCAGGTCCAGTCCCTTATCAATGAAACCGGCATTGAGATCTGTTCGCTGGGAATGCTGATGAAACTGGGCGATTACTACCAAAACGGCAATGGCGGGGAAAAATGAGAGACCCCGCCTCTGATAGAGAACGGTTGTTGAGGTGATTTTTGTGAGTAAAAAGAAACCGGAGATTTCCCGGCCAAAGCCGGACCAAGTGGAAGAGCCGATCCCTTCCAAAATCTATCCAGCCATTGACAATGACCTGGCCCGCGATAATATAGAAAATGATATCCCTGCCGCAGACCTGGAGGATTTGAGATAATACCGCTCCTTCCATCATGGGGCGGGATTCTCCAGAAAAGGCATCGCAAGAGCGGCAAAACAGCAGCTGCCCATCGGAACGATTTCCGATGGGCAGCTGTTTCAATCTGCACAGCAGGTCGTCCAATGCTATGTATCGCCCACATCAAAGCGAAAAACTGCGTTATAGGCAGCCCCGTTTTCACCTTCCAATACAGCAAATATCGTATACCGTGCCGGAAAGTCTGCAAGCGGCAATAGATACGGCTCTTCCAGATCGGATTGAGAGAGGGAATAGCGGATTTTCTGATCCCAGGACTCCACTTCGACGCGAAAATCAGAAACCAGTGTACAGGAGAACTTCAGGACAGCCTCGCTGGCGTCATAGCCGAATACACCGTTTACTTCACCGTCCGAAGGCGCATCGGGGATGATCAGCTGTGTGGTCTGTCCACTCTCGGTTTTTTCCAATTTGTAAAGAGTGGCTCCGATTTTTTGAGAGTAGGGAGAGCCGGGTGTTTGAAGATACAGATTGAGTGCCGGAGCGGAAATGAGGGGCGTATGGAGCATCTCCCAATCCGTTCCGCCAGGGATGTAATACCATTGTGTGGTCCGATCTTTGCCGTATAACGGGACCACTTCCAGCGCCTTATCACACAAAACCACCCCCAGTTTCCCTTCCGGCGTATCATACAAAAAGGTAAATTTCTGATCGCTTCCATCAAAGGAATAGTTGCCTGTCAGCTGGTACAGTTCCAGCGATGCCATGTAGGTATGGAACGCCTCCTGATTGGGACACAGCCAAGTCGTGTCGTACGGATCGTCAGCCAATTCGATATGACTTAAATGGTACTCTGACAGATCCCGGGACCGGTAAATCACTTCCGCGCCTGTACTGCCGTTGTAGGCCAAAGCGACATAGCCGCAACTCATACAAAGCACAAAAAACATCAGCCCGACCAGCAGCGCGCCGGAATGCTTCTTCGGCGGCTTGACCACATTTTTCAGGCGATACCGCATGGCGGACGCAGTCGCGGACAAACAGGTGGTAAATCCCCGCTCATCGCCGGCCGTCTCCAGCAGCAAACCGGCATACTGGTGTCTGGTATTTTCATCGCAGCCAACCAGAACGGTTTCATCACAGCTCAGTTCCAAATCATCTGCGCTTTTCCGCATGGCAATCCACATCAGGGGATTGAACCAGCACATGGCGGTACAAAATACCAGGAAAAATTTTGACCAGGAGTCCTCTCTTCCAATGTGGATAATCTCATGCCGGAAGATCAATGACAGCTCTTCTTCAGAATAGGTGCGATCCGGGAGGACCACCCGGATTCTGCGCCGGAACAGGCCAACGGAAAGCGGAGTCACTACACTTTGGGAAGTGACCAGTTTGAATCCAGGCTTTTTGAAATTTGCATATTTCAGCTCGCGATCCCATACGGCAAGCACCGCCGGGTCCGTGACGGGCACCGCATGTCTCAGAATCCGAAAGCGAAACGCAAGATGGGAAAGGATCTTCCAACCAAGAATCGTCCCAAAACCCACGGCCCACACGCCAAACAAGCCCCAAACCAGATTGCCCGGAGCCCGAATCACGAAAAGCGGCATAGGGATCTCCATATAACTTTGCGACGTAATATAGAGATAATTGGGGATCATCCAGAGCATGGCACAGGCTCTGGCGCTGAAATGCCTGCGGAGCAGCGGCAGCAGTGCCATCAAAATCACATAGTACACGCTGATGTGCAGGAAAATCCCAAAGCAAAACGAGAGCATCAGCTGGGCCGTAGCTTTCCCTCCGCCATCAAGCAGCGACAGCCCCACAAGGGTCATGATAAATAGCGGAAGAATCATCCCGGGTACATAGGGCAGGTAACGCTGCCGTTCTGTTGGTTCATTTTCGGTGCCAATTTCAGCATCATACCGCGAAAACACAACCCAGGAAAATACCCCGCTCATGATGGCGGCAAACAGGCCCTTTATAAAGAGTTCTGTGCTCATAGCATCCCCCTTTCCAGGAGATCCCGAAGTTCAGCCACCTCTTCTCTGCTCAACCCGCTGTCACATAGCGCAGCGGCAAATGTGGAGAGATTGCCGCCGCACAGCTTGTGAAGGAATCGATTGCTCTGTTGTGCAAGATAGTCGTGCTGGGAGATCAGCGGCACATATCGGGCACTGCGTCCCACTTTTTCGATCCGAAGGAATCCCTTTTCTGAAAGACGCGTCAATACAGTCAGCAGCGTCGTGAGGGCCATAGGGTGTGTGTCTTTCAGGATTTCATGGATGTCTGTCCGGGTCACAGGCGGCGCACAGGCCCAGATCGCCTGCATGACCTCCAGCTCTGCATCCGGCAATCGGCGAATGGAGCCTGCCATCATATTCACCTCCCTTTACTCTACAATTGTAGTTCTATTGTCATTCTACATTTGTAGAATATATTTGTCAAGCGCGTGGACCATCCGAAAGGGGATATTCCGGGTATGGCCTAAGTCAAGAACAAGCTGACCATATCCAACCGGAGCACAGTGCAGGAACGGGGATCTCCGGCCATGGCCTGCCCGCAGTTAGCCAACCACACCGCAAAGGGATATTGCGATTTTACAAAATATCAAAATCTGAAACATATTGTAAGGAATATCCTGCATTCGTTGGTATTATTGATATTGCGTAGAATTTGCCATTTTCAGATACTATCAAATATCAACGCAAATAAACAAAATAAAATACACACAGAAAAAGGACAGCGGAATCACCCCGCCGCCCTCTCTTTTTGCTGGGAAAGATAGGCGTCCAGCTTTTCCACGCTGGCCTGCTCCCAGCTTTTTGTCAGGTGGGTATAAATCTCCATGGTGGTCTGCTCGTTGGCGTGTCCCAGCATGGACGCAGCAGACTTGACATCTACCCCGGCGTCATAACAAATCGTGGCGAATGTATGCCGCATCCAGTGGAGCGTATAGGGATAGATACACCTAGATACACCGCGGCACTTTGCAGCCGCCAGGGCCGCCGTCTGCCTGTTCGGTGGTGTAAAGCCCCGCCCCGTCGCAAAAGTCGTGCCAGAGGTCCGACAGCTGCCGGGAGTTAAGATCATTTCCTTGTGCATCACGAAAGATAAGCCCGATCCGGTCCTTCGGCAGCACGTCCGCCAGAGGCGCCAAAAGCTCACCCCAGCGGCATCCTGTGAACAGCGCCATCAAGCCCAGCATTCAGCCCGGGCCCGATAAGACATGACGGCGGCGATCTGATTATTGTCCAGCGTCTCGCGTTCCGTCCTGGTCATCTCCCGGGAATCTCAATTTCCGCAGTGTGGGCTACGCCAGCTAGGCCAGTTTCGGCTTGGGCATAGGCGGCGTACTCAACATTGTACTGGACCCGCTGTTCATGTTCGCTATCCTGCCGGAGGGACAGGAGGCCGAACTTACCTGCCGGTGCGCTGCATTTTTTCGCCCGTGTGGGTCGCGATTTTGGCGCCTCTAAAATTCGGAACTTTTGCAAAAAGAAACTCCCTGAAAACGGTTGTTTTCAGGGAGTTTCTGGAGCTACTGGCCGGACTCGAACCGGCGACCTGCTGATTACGAATCAGCTGCTCTACCAACTGAGCCACAGTAGCATCAAAACAAATTTAAATTTTCAAAAGCAAATTGCTTCCGCTTCAGACAAGGTTAATCATATCATAATTTCCATGCAGCGTCAACACCTTTTTCCACCCATGCTGTATACACGCCTCCGTGTATATTACGGCTCGTATTTTTGCAGGATTACTTGCATTTTTTGAAATCAATTCGGATGAAATATGTCGAATTCATCAGAATTTGCAGGAAAGTCAACAGACAAACCGACAGTTTTTCTCACCGTTTTTTGATATTTCTCGACTGCTCCTCCAGTATTCTTTCCACATTCTCCACAGAGTTCTCCACTTTTTCAATTCACATAATTTTTATTATCCAAATTCTTTACAAATGGTTATCCACATTTTCCACAAGGTTTTCAACACGCTATATTCCCTTTAATTTCAATAAGTTCATCGATTTTTGTAATTTTTTTACAATCTTTGTAACTGGTGTTTTACACAGTTAACTCCTCCCGCATTAATTTACATAATATCTTCGCTTTTCACATATATTCGTTGTTTTGCCGGTTTTTTCAGCTCATGTAACCGAATTTGCAAAATTTTTGAGCACCCCTTCAAAAAAGCAAGTTCACTTCCTTTACGTTTGGTTTACATTTTTTTACATATTCATTTTTGTTATCCGCTTCCACAGGGTTTCTCCAAAAAAAGAGCGGCTGCCCACAGCAGCCGCTCTTTCAATTGTCATCCGCCTCCGCCTCAATGGCCCGCGTGGCATAGGCATTTAAGGACATGTCTGCCGTATGGCCGGCCAGGTACTCATAATATCCCTGCGCACCAATCATGGCTCCATTGTCCCCGCACAGCCGCAGCGGCGGCAGGTACAGCCGACATCCAGCCTCAGCACAGGCTCGCTCCAGGTCTCCCCGGATAATAGAATTGGCCGCTACGCCTCCCGCCGCGCAGAGAGCCTTGCGCCCCGTCTGGCGAAGCGCCTCCATGGCACGGGGAACCAGTGTGTCGCTGACCGCCTGCGCAAAGTCCCTGGCAAGCGCCGCGCGGTCCAGTTCCTCCCCAATCTGCTGGGTGTGATGTGCCAGATTCACAACCGCCGTTTTCAGTCCTGAAAAACTCATATCCAGCGGCGCTCCATCCACATGGGAAAGGGGCAGGCGGTACACGCCGCCCTTGGACTGCTGCGCCAGCCGATCCAGCGGCGCGCCGCCGGGATACGGCAGCCCCAATACCCGTGCAGCTTTGTCAAAGCACTCTCCCGCCGCGTCATCCCGTGTAGCACCTAAAATGTGCAGGTCCGTGTAGTCCCGCACATCCACAATGAGGGTATTTCCTCCAGAGATGGCCAGAGCCAGAAAGGGTGGCTCCAGTTCCGGAAATGCCAGATAGTTGGCGGCAATATGTCCCCGCACATGGTGGACGGGGATCAGCGGTACCCCCAGGGCAAAGGCCACGGATTTGGCAAAACTGAGCCCCACCAGCACCGCACCAATCAAGCCGGGAGCATAGGTCACCGCCACGGCGTCGATGTCCTCGCGGGTACACGCCGCCTGACGCAGCGCCTGCTCCGTCAGAGCCGCAATGACCTCCACATGCTTACGGGAGGCAATCTCCGGCACCACACCGCCATACAAAGCGTGCATATCCGCTTGAGAGGCAATGGCGTCGGAAAGGACTTTCCGGCCATCCTCCACCACCGCCACAGCAGTTTCGTCGCAGGAGGATTCAAACGCAAGGATTTTCATTGGGACGCATCCCCTCTCTCTTTATTCATTTTATTCATTCCAATCCACTCTGGGCATTGGCTCCGCGTCGGGCTCCCGCGGAATCCGAATATATCGGGCATATTTGTCCGGGGAAAAGCGGCTCAGGTAGATTGTCCTGTGGGCATCGATCAACTGCTGGTCCGGGATGGGACCATCCGCCCAATACAGCGTCTTATAGGGTACGCCGAACATCTCCGTGTCATATCCGGCCAGCCTGGCGTGGTTACGGGCATAGAACCCCAGGCGCCGCCGCGCCATGTCAGGGTCCGGCGCATACTCCGGTACCTCACTCTCCCCCAGGATAACGGTGTCCGGCTCCGCTGCCAGCATTTCAGCAAGCATCAGCGCCCCCACACCGCCGTTGCGGAAGCGGGGCGAGACACACAGATAATCCAGCAGCGCCCAGCCAGGGGCTCCCAGCCATAAAAAGCACTCCCCCACGATCTCCTTTCCATCAAAGAGGCACCAGGGACGGTAATACCCGTCCTCCACCATCTTTTGGATGATCCGCAGCGGTTTGAGCTCCGCAGCCGGAAACGACACCTTCAGGTCCGCCTCATACACCGTCTCCAGCTGTTCCGGTGTCGGCAGTTTCAGTTCCATATTCGAACTCCTTTGTCATGATGATGGCATCCTCCTTGGGATGCTCGTAGTAATTCTTCCGCCGCCCGGCGCTGCGGAAACCTCGGCTTCCATAGAGGGCGATGGCGTCGTAATTGGATGCCCGGACCTCCAGCGTCAAGAACGCCAGATGGTTTCCCTGGGCAAAGTCTAAAAACACCTGCAGCAGTTTTCCCGCCACACCCTGACGGCGGCACTCCGGCCGCACCGCCACATTGGTGATATACCCCTCGTCCAGCACTACCTGGAGTCCGGCATATCCCACGACTTTTCCACTATCGTCCAGCGCCACCAAAAACGCAGACAGCGCATTGTCCAGTTCCTCTGCCAGCATATTCCGGGACCAGGGTGTGGAAAAGCAGATCCTCTCCAGTTCCGCCACCTCATCCAGGTGATCAGCGGTCATCGGAACGATGCGCACATGCATGGATGTATGTTCCATAGAATATCCTTTCTTCGTTCAGGCCGTCTATTCGCTTCCGCATCTGCCCGGCTTCAGGGACAAGCAGATGCGTTTTTTCACGGTGCATCAGCGCCACCACCACAGTCAGATCCCGCAGCGGGCGGCACAGGCCGTGCCGGAAATCATACCGGGCTTCTATCGGCGTTTTATCCCTTGGCCTCCAGCCAGTTCGCCCCCCAGTGGGCCTCCGCCGTCAGAGGAACGGAGAGGGAAACCACATGCTCCATCTCCTCTTCCAGCAGCCGCGCCACCGCTTCCGCCTCTTCCGCCGGGCACTCCACGATCAGCTCGTCGTGGACCTGCAGGACCAGGCGTGCCTGAGGCCGTTCCGCCTTCAGCCGTCCGGCAACCGCCACCATGGCGAGCTTCATGATATCCGCCGCCGTGCCCTGAATGGGCATGTTCAGCGCCACCCGCTCACCGAAAGCGCGCAAATTGTGGTTGGAGGAGGTGAGTTCCGGCAGATCCCGCCGGCGGTGAAACAGGGTCTCCACAAAGCCGTCCTGCTTGGCCTTTTCCACCACAGCGTCCATATACTTCCGAACGCCGGGAAACGTCTCAAAGTAGGCGTCCATATATGCCTTGGCCTCCGCCACGGTGGAACCGATATCCTGACTCAGGGAGAAGGCGGAGATGCCATAGACGATGCCGAAGTTCACCGCCTTGGCCCGGCGGCGCATCTCAGGTGTCACATCCGCCCGGGCCACATGGAACACCTTGGCCGCCGTCTCCGCGTGGAAATCCCCGCCGGAGAGGAAGGCCTCCTGCATTCCCGTATCCCCGGAGATATGAGCCAGCAGCCGCAGCTCGATCTGGGAGTAGTCCGCGTCCACCAGCACACAGCCGTCGGCGGGGATGAACATTTTGCGGATCTCGCTGCCCAGGTCCGTGCGGGTGGGGATGTTCTGGAGGTTGGGCTCCGTGGAGCTGAGGCGCCCGGTAGCAGTCACCGTCATCTGGAAGGAGGTACGCACCCGGCCGTCCGGGTCCATGGCCTTCAGGAGTCCCTCGGCATAGGTGGACTTGAGCTTGGTGAGCTGGCGGTATTCCAGCACTGCTCCCACGATGGGAGCCTCATAACGGAGCTTCTCCAGTACGTCGGCATTGGTGGACCAGCCGGTCTTGGTCTTTTTTCCGTGGGGCAGGCCCAGCTTGTCAAAGAGGATCTGGCCCAGCTGTTTGGGGGAGTTGATGTTGAATTTCTCTCCCGCCAGGTCATAGATGTGCTGCTGGATCTCGCCGGCCCGGGCGGAGAGCAGCTCTCCAAAGGCCGCAAGGGCCCTGGCATCCACCCGGCAGCCGGTCCGCTCCATCTCCGCCAGCACCCGGCAAAGGGGCAGCTCGGCGGTCTCGAACAGGTCCCACAGGTTCTTTTCCCGCAGCTTGGGTTCCAGAGTCTCATACAGGGCATTCACCGCCGCGGCATAGCTGTCAAAGCTGGCCTCTGCCGCCGCCGGGTCTCCCAGCAGGGAGAAGGCATCCTTTTCCAGATGCACCGGCTTCGGCAGCTCTTCATTATAGTAGGTGACAAAGAGCCGCTGCAGATCGTAGCTCCCCGCTGTGGCATCCAGCAGATAGGCCGCCAAGGCCGTATCAAAGACGAATCCCTCCGCAGGTAACCCATTTTCCAGCAGCGTCCGCATCAGATCCTTGACGTTGTGAGAAACCTTTTTGATATCGGCGGAAAAGAGGGCCGTCAGCAGGGCGTTCCAGTCCCCCTGATATTTGTCGAAAAACAGCTCTGCCGTCAAGGCGTCGGCCTCCCCGGTCCCGCAGATCACCGACACACCGGTCAAATCCGGCAGCGCCAGCAGGGCAATGTGATCCGCCTCCCGCCAGAGCGCCAGCAGCTTCTCCGCCCGGGACTGCTCCGTCACCTGCTCCACCGTCATGGTGCACGCATGTGTGTGCGTCTCCTCCGCAGGCTGGTCCGCCGCCGTAAGGCCGAAACGCTCGATGAGCTTGGTGAACTCCAGTCGGAGAAAGAGCGGGTACGCCTCCGGTCCCGGCTGGCGCACCAGATTGTCCTCCGGCCGAAACTCCAGCGGCGCGTCGGTGGCGATGGTTGCCAGCCAGTAGGAATGACGGGCGCTCTCCTCTCCCGCTGTCAGCTTCTTGATGGCAGCGGGCTTGGCCTCGATGTCCGGCAGCTTTTCATAGATGGTCTGGATGCTGCCGTATTTCTGGATGAGGTCCATGGCGGTCTTCTCTCCCACGCCGGGGACGCCGGGGATGTTGTCCGAGGCATCTCCCATGAGGGCCTTCAGGTCGATCATGTGGATGGGGTCGAAGCCATACTGCTCCCGGAACGTCTCCGGGGTCATGTCTTTCGTGGTGGTCTGTCCCATGCGGGTGGAGACCAGCTTTACCTTGGTGCGGTCTGTGATGAGCTGCAGGGAGTCCTTGTCTCCCGTCACCACCACGCACGCCCAGTCCTGCGATTCGCATTTGCGGGAGATGGTACCGATCAGATCGTCCGCCTCCCAGCCCTCCAGCTCGTAGCGTGGGATATTCAGCGCGTCCAGTACCTCCTTGAGCACCGGCACCTGCATCCGAAGCTCCTCCGGCATGGGCTTGCGGGTAGCCTTGTAGGCCGCATCAGCAGTGTGCCGGAAGGTGGGCGCATGAACATCAAAGGTGACGCACAGTGCGTCCGGACTCTCCTCCCCCACCAGACGCAGCATGGTGGTGAGAAAGCCAAACACCGCGTGGGTGTAGAGCCCTTCCCGGTTGGTCAGAGGGCGGATGCCGTAATAGGCCCGGTTGATGATGCTGTTGCCGTCGATGACCATGAGTTTCATGGAAGCGTCCTCCTGTCCTGGATGGAAGATTTCAGATAACTAAGAAAGTATACCCTATTCTCCCCAATTCCGCAAGGCTGGCTTGACTTTGCCCGCATTTCTGGTAGACTGAACGTCGGGAAAATGAAATGGTTCCCCGCATCAACCCAATTGCAAGGAGTACTTAATGAAACAAACTCATTTTCAGCAACTGATCCTCAAGACCGTCCGGCTGCTGGAGCTGCTTTTGGCCGCCGTCATCGTACTGTTTATCATCTTCGGCGCACTCTATCTTCTGGGCACGACCGTCCCGTCTCTGCTGGCTGATCCCGGCAGCTTTTCCATCAGCACCTTTCTCTCCCACGCACTGCTGTTAGTGATGGGGCTGGAGTTTGTCAAGATGCTGGCGCTACACACCGCCGGAGCGGTGATCGACGTGCTGCTTTTCACCATCGTCCGACAAATGATCGTCAGCCATGCCGGTTCCCTGGAGACGCTGCTGGGCGTCGTGGCGGTAGCTGTGATCTTTGCCGTGCGAAAGTTCCTGCATCCGGACCAGTATGACGGAGAAAACACCGGATCTCTATAAAAATGATAGGACAGCCGGGCGGAATTCCGCCCGGCT
>FR890846.1:0-5397 GCA_000436875.1 Oscillibacter sp. CAG:155
TCAGTCCTACCTCTGTGCAATTTGAAGAGCGGCTGTCGGATTCCTCCTACGGCCGCTCTTTGAGAATACTATTTATTATTGTATGGATTATAAGTTCTCACACGCCCCGAACTTCATCAAAGATCCGTTCAATCTCCGCGCTGGGCTTTTCCGTCAGCAGACTGACCACAACAATGGCAACCGACGCGGCAATAAATGCCGGCAGCAGTTCGTAGATTGCAAATGCGCCCCCCAGCGTGGCAATTCCATATTTCCAAATGAATACCATGGCACCGCCCACAACCATACCGGCCAGCGCGCCCCACTTGTTAGATCTTTTCCAGAACAGAGCGAACAGTACCACCGGCCCAAAGGCTGCGCCGAAGCCAGCCCAAGCAAAAGATACCACCCGGAAAACAGAACTGTTGGGGTCTCTGGCCAAAAATGCTGCCACCAGGGCAATGACCACCATGGTACTTCTGGCCACGATCACACTTTTTCTCCCGGCAATTTTGAGATGGAAAAACTCCACCAACAGGTTCTGAGATACAGAAGAGGATGCCGCCAGCATCTGGGAGTCCGCCGTGGACATGGTAGCCGCCAGAATGCCCGCGAGAATCACGCCGGCAACCAAGGCTGCAAAGATTCCATAATGGCTGATCAAGCTGGCGATCTGGACAATGATGGTCTCGGAATCCGCCAGCTGCTCCATGGCTCCCGCTTTGGTCATTCCGTTGCCCACGACACCGATAAAGATGGCTACGCCCATGGAGATCACCACCCAGATTGTGGCCACTCTGCGGCTGAGAGCCAGTTTTTTCTCCTCTTCAATGGCCATAAAGCGCAGCAGGATATGGGGCATGCCGAAATACCCCAGGCCCCAGGCCAGCAGGGAGCAGATGGTCAGCAGACTATAAGGACTGGAGCCGCCGGTCGTTGCATCATGAATATGGGTCAGGGAAAGATACCCCGCAAGTGACCGGGCATTGTCCATAACAGCATCCAGGCCGCCGGCCTGTGCTACGCCAAAGCTCAGCACCACGATCAGCGCCACCGTCATAATGATGGACTGAATCAGATCTGTAAAGCTGGCCGCTAAAAAGCCGCCCATAACGGTATAGATAACAATGACGGCAGCGCTGATCAGCATAGCCGTCACATAGGAAGTACCGAACAGACTGGCAAACAGTTTTCCGCAGGCGGAAAAGCCGGAGGCCAAATAGGGAATGAAAAAGATGATGATCACGACTGCTGCAATGGCAGAGAGGAGATTTCGGTCATCCCCCCAGCGCTTGGAGAAAAACTGAGGAACCGTGATGGCATCCAAGTGGTTGGAATATCGCCGGATGCGCCGGGCCACAATCAGCCAGTTGAGATAGGTTCCCACCGCCAGGCCGATGGCTGTCCAGCTGGCCTCCGCCAGGCCGCTGATGTACGCAACGCCGGGCAGTCCCATCAGCAGCCAGCTGCTCATGTCCGATGCCTCCGCGCTCATGGCGGTGACAAAAGGTCCCAACTTACGCCCGCCCAGGTAAAAGTCATCCACAGAGTTGTTCTTTTTCGCGAACCAAACTCCGACGCCCAGCATCGCGATCAAATAGACTGCAATCGCCAGGCAGATCATCAGTTGTGCTGTTGTCATAGTCTCTCTCCTTTTTACTCGATAGACGTTATCATAGCACACTCATAACAAGAATAAAATGCAGAACCGTGTATAGAACAGATTCTGTACGCAGTTCTGCATTTTATCAAAATTAATTGTAACTAGAGGATTTTCGTCATAGACTTTTTTTAGGAATCTCACTGTCCGAAACTGCGGAATTTTCTTTTTTTCCGCGATAGCTTTCCAAAAACATCGGTGTGACCCGGTCCGTGTACGCCACCAGAGAGTAATCGCCCCTGCACAGGCACCAATCATACAGTAGCGCTCGCTCCCACAGGGCATACGCCTTTACAATGTCGTTCACAGTACAGTCCGTCCGCAGCTCGCCGCTGCGCTGACCATCCGTGATAATCTGCCGAAGAAGTTTGAAATAAGTGCGATTACGGTCCAGCAAATGCTTTTCTCCCCGGGCCAGCAGCTGGGTAGACAGCAACCGCGCCAGCAGGTCCATGGAAACGCCGGCCTCGATCATGGCCAGCAGTTCGTGATTGAGATAGATCAGCTTTTCCACTGCTCCCATGTTGGGGGCCATATCCTGCATCAGCTGTTCATATTTCTCATCAAAGACGTAGGCCAGAGTCCCCACCAATGCGTCTTTTCCATCAAAATAGTGGTAAAATGACCCCTTGGACGTCTCGGATTCAAAGACAATATCCTCCACGGTGGTCTCTTCGTATCCCTGCTCGTAAAAAAGTTTCCAGGCCGCCGAAATGATGCGGCCCTTTGTATTTCGGGTATTTTTCCGGGGCATCTGCGGGCACCTCCCTTTTTTATCAGCATACCATACTGCGTTTCAATCTGCAAATCTCCCGGAGATTTCTCCGCAAAGCGCAGGAAATGCATGGTTTTTGGCACATTCCCCATTGTGCTTTTATGCTTTATACTGCTATAATGAATTTTATCTAGTGCGGGTTTTCCCACTGAGAGGGAGTGTCTTTTTTGAAATTCTGGAAAATGAACGGCGCCGGAAATGATTTCGTCGTGCTGAACAATCTGGAAGAGCATCTGCCGGTAGAACTGCTGCCTCAGATCGCCAAGACCCTGTGCGAGCGGCATCTGTCCATTGGCGCAGACGGATTGATGGTGGTGGACGCCCCTACGCAGGGCGGCGACTACAAAATGCGTTTTTACAATTCCGACGGCAGCATGGGCGAGATGTGCGGCAACGGTGCCCGGTGTATCTGCCGGTACGGCTATGAGACCGGTCTTGCAGGTGAGACTCAGACAGTGGAGACCACCGCCGGCATCGTCACCGGCAAGCGGATCAGCAGCCGCCTGTATCGGATTCGCCTGAACGATCCCACCACTGTGAAACTGGATGCCTCTGTGGAGGTGGACGGCGTGCGCTATCCCTGCGCCTATGTGGAGTTAGGGAATCCCGGCATTCCCCACGCGGTGATTCCCTACGCAGGGCTACGGCAGGCAGATGAAAACGAGCTGCGGGAACTGGGCCGAGCCATCCGCTGGCACAAGGATTTCCCCAAGGGCGCCAATGTGAATTTTTACGAACTCACCGGCGAGGATTCTCTGTATGAGCGGACCTTTGAGCGGGGCGTGGAGGATTTCACCTACGCCTGCGGCACCGGCACCGGCTCTGTGGTAACGGTGCTGACCCTTCAGGGCAAGGTCTCCGGCCACGGGGTCAAGGTGGATATGGCCGGCGGCCAGCTGATGGTGGATGCCGAGCGCAACGGCAGCCGCATCGACAGCCTGTATCGCACCGGTCCGCATCGACAGCCTGTATCTCACCGGTCCCACCAACATCGTCTGCAAGGGCGAGGTCACCGACGAGGAGCTGGAACTCCCCGGGCGGTAAAATCTTTGTATGTAAGGCCGCAGGGCCATACAGAATGTGTTTGTAAACCATGATAGGAGGAGAAAACAATGAGCAACCAACTAAACAAAAAGTCGGTAGCCCGCAACTATGCGTTCCTGGCCATCATGCTGGGTTCCATGATCATCGGCTCCCTGGTGGGCTGGTTCTTCCCGCAGGTCAAGGAGGGCGATGAAGTCGTCCAGGCGGGCGCCACCGTTCTCAAACCTCTGGGCACCCTGTTCCTGAACATGATGTTCTGCATCGTGGTCCCCATGGTGTTCTCTTCGATCTCCGGGTCCATCGCCACCATGAAAAGCCGCAAGCGTGCCGGCAAGATCATGGGCACCACCATTTTGACCTTCGTCATCACCGGTGCCATTGCAGCGGTCATCATGATCGTGCTGATGAAGCTGATTCCCCCCGTACTGGAGCCCTGGAGTGACCTGGCAGCAGGCGAGGTGGATAACCCCATCTCCATTCCGGACCTGATCGTGAACTTCTTCACCGTCAGCGACTTCTCCGGCCTGCTCAGCCGCAGCGCCATGCTGCCCCTGATCGTGTTCTCCGTGCTCTTTGGCTTCGGCGTGAACCTGGGCCCCGGCCCTGACAGCCTCATCGCCAAGTTCCTGGTGAGCCTGTCCGAGGCTATGATGAAGGTGGTCCAGCTGGTCACTTATTACGCGCCTATCGCTTTCTTCGGCTTCTTTGCCGACCTGGTTGCCACCTACGGCTCCCAGATCGCCCAGGATTATGCCCGGGCCCTGGCTGTGTATTACCCGCTCTGCTTCATCTACATCTTCACCGCTTTCCCGCTGTTCGCCTGGTTCGGCGGCGGCAAGGGCGCTGTGCGTGAGATGTTCCGCCATATCGCCCGTCCTGCCATCACGTCTCTGGGCACCTGCTCCTCCGTGGCAACCATTCCCACCAATATGGAGGAAGCTGAGGCGACCGGCATTTCCAAGGATGTCAGTGAGATCGTGGTCCCCCTGGGTGCCACCATGCATATGGACGGTTCCTGCTTCTCCTGCATTTTGAAGATTTCCTTCCTCTTCGGCGTGTTCGGCAAACCCTTTGACAATGTGGGCGACATGGTGCTGATGGTCCTGGTGGCCGTGCTGTCCTCCGTCGGCATGTCCGGCGTTCCCGGCGGCGGTTACATCGGCGAGTTCATCATGTGCTCTGTCTTCTTCCCCGATCAGCTGGCAGTCGCCTATCCTATCGCCATCACGCTGGGCAACCTGGTGGACCCCCCTGCCACGATGATCAACTCCTCCGGCGACTATGTGGTCTCCTACATGGTCTCCCGGTTTGTGGACGGCAAGGACTGGTTCCAGAAGGCCATGGCTGCCCGGAAGAACGCCTGATGGTCCGTTTGTGAACTTCAGGTTCCAAGGGATACCTCAATATCACATAATTTGCAGCAAGCGCAGGAGCCGAAAATCGGCTCCTGCGCTTTTGCTTTTCCCGAAAACGATTCCCCCTTGCCACTGTTATAAGGCAAAAAAGAGCGGATGCTGGCATGCATCCGCTCTCTGCTTCTTTTCAGGATTTATGTCGCTGCATTCAGGCAGCCGCCATCACGGCCGTTCTTCCATCTGCTGCTTGACCTGCTGTCCAACCGGCGTGACCGCGAGGCCGCCCAGAGCAGTTTCCCGGAACTCCTCCGGCATGCGGTGTCCCACATCGCCCATACAGTCAATGACCTGATCCACAGGAATCCGGCTTTCAATACCCGCCAGCGCCATATCCGCGCAGCTGACCGCGTTGACCGCACCCACGACGTTTCGCTTCACGCAGGGCACTTCCACCAGACCCGCCACAGGATCGCAGATCAATCCCATCAGGTTCTTCAGCGCCATGGCAGTGGCATGGCCGATCTGCTCCGCGCTGCCGCCCCGAATAGCCGTCAGCGTTCCCGCAGCCATGGCGGACGCCGAGC
>FR890846.1:5460-9927 GCA_000436875.1 Oscillibacter sp. CAG:155
CCCGGTACGCAATCACAGAGCCGATGCCTGCGGCCACATACAGTCCTTTCACGATCTCCTCCTCCGGCATTCCCTGACGGTACAGCGGGATCAGCACTGCCGGCAATACGCCGCAGGCACCTGCTGTGGGGGCGGCCACGATCTTGCGCATGCAGGCATTGGACTCTGCCGTGCACAGTGCCAGAGTGATGACCTGACTCAGGTACTCTCCGGCCAGGGCCTTGCCGGAGGCGGCAAATTCCGCCATCCGCTGGCCGTCACCGCCCACCAGTCCGCTGAGGGACCGAAGGTCGCCCCGATAGGTCTCCACCGTTTCCAGCATGGCCTTCCACGTCATGCGCATTTTTTCAAAGGAGGCCTCCGGTGTCACCTGCCGTTCCTCAACATCTGTATCCTGCACGACCTTCCAGAAAGGCTTCTGGCCCTCCTGCATTTTATCAAAGATCTCCTGCATGGAATCCAGTGCCATCTCAATCGTCCTCCTTCTCGTAGTAGGTCAGCCGCTTCACGCCCGGCAGATCCAGAATTCTCCGGCGCACCTCCTCCGACACCTTCTGATCGGTCTCGATCACGATCAGTGCATCGCCGCCCCGGCGGTCCCGCCAAAGGCTGATGGTAGCAATGTTGATACCGGCATTGGACAGTTCCCGGGTCTCATCGGCAACCTTGCCCGCCACATCCTGATGCTGGACCACCAGGGTATTGAGGTCGCCGGTGAACTGCACCTCCACGCCGTTGAGCTTGTCCACCCGAATCCGTCCGCCGCCGATGGAAGCCGCCTGAAGCGTCAGCTCGCTTCCATCCGCCCGCTTGAGTTTCAGCACCACCGTGTTGGGGTGGGCCTCCCGCAGCTGGATGGGGTGGATGCAAAAGTCCAGCCCCTGTTCCCCGGCCAGCTCAAAGCTCTGGGGAATCCGCAGATCATCCGGCTTCATCCCCAGCAGTCCCGCTACCAGGGCACGGTCCGTACCATGGCCCCGGCCGGTTTCCGCAAAGGACCCATACAGCCCGATGTCCGCTTTTACCGGGGCTCCCCCCAGCAGTGTCCGCGCCATGCGTCCGATCCGCACCGCGCCCGCCGTGTGAGAGCTGGATGGACCTACCATCACCGGTCCGAGAATGTCAAAAATATCTAACATACCTGCTGATCCCTCCCGCTTTTCTGTGAATTATAAACAGCCTATCATATCTTTGTCCATTTCTCAAGGACTTTTTTGAAAATTTTGGCCGCTTGCTCGCTTTTCTCCAGACAATCCCCGGTGCTCATCCAGATCGCTTTCCCGCCATTGATCCCCGCTCAGAGAAAATCCGGCTGCATCCAAAAGGATACAGCCGGATTCACTTGTTTCTCACATTTCATCGTCCAGGATCTGTACGGCAGCACCCAGCACACCATCACCAATGTATACACTGAGCGTTCCGTCGATCTCTCCTTCCCAGAGGTGGTCATAGTTGGGCAGGGCCGCCGTCAGTTTCTCCCTCACCAGGGCCATTCCCTCCGGTGCGCCGCCGTTGGCCACGGCCAGATTGTACCGCTGGTGATTTCCGCAGGCCTTCACCGCCAGATCCACCAGCTTGTCAATTACTTGGTTGCGCCCCCGCACTTTTGCCGCGGAGGTCAGCTGCCCATCTTCCGCAAAGGTCAGGATGGGCTTGATCTGCAGCAGCATCCCCGCCGTAGCGGTCACCTTGCCGATCCGCCCGCCCTTTTGCAGATACTCCAGCGTATCCACAGAAAAGAACGGATGGCTGCCCGCAATCAGCTGCGGTGCCCGCTGTTGGGTCAGTTCCGTCCAGCCCATGCCATTTTGAATGTCCTGGGCAAGCTGCAGGAGCGTCAGCCCCTGACCCAAGGACCCACTTTTGGAATCAAAGGCACAAAGCGGCAGATCCGCATATTCCTCTGCCAGCCGCACCAGATTATAGGTCCCCGAAAGGCCGCTGGAGAGCATCACGGCAATCACACCGTCATAGCCATCCTCCCGGATCTGCTTGAGGATCTCTCCTAGATTCTCCGTGGAGGGCAAAGAGGTCTGGGGCAGTTCGCCCCGGTGAAGCCGTTCATAGATATCTGCGCCGCGGATATCCACACCGTCCAGATATTCTCCGTCAGCACAGAGGATCCGCAGAGGCAGCACGTAAATATGGTTGTCCGCCGCCAGTTGCGGAGAGAGGTCCGCACAGGAATCGGTCAGCAGTGCAATGTTTTGTGGGATCATAACACATCTCCATATTTTTACAAAATATTAACGCTTATTTGAGTATTATTACATGTTTCCCATAAAACTGCAAGAGTCATCCCGCAAAACAGATTTTTTTCCTGTACCGCTTTCTGTCTCCCGAGTATTTTCCTTCTACCGGGCAAACAAAATCTGTGGAAATCCTCACATTTGACCTGCTTTTCCGGTTTTACCAAAACAAAACCAAAAGTACACAGAAAATCCGTTGACGGAATTTATCCGCCGGTCCTATAATAAGGAAATCATCAAGAAGCCGAATTTTCTGACAGATGGGAGACAGCCATGCAGACAACACGCAGATTCGATCTGATTACCTTTGATTTGGACGGCACCATGCTGGATGACGAGTGGGCCCACGGGGAGGCAAACCGCCGGATGGGCCAGCACTTCGGCATCGACCACACCCAGCTTGGTCCCATGACCGGCTATTCCGTCCGGATGCGCTGGCAGGAACTGTGCAGATGTACGGGCCGTGATTTGGATGTGGAGCAGTTGGCGGAGGAACATTTCCGCCTGACGCTGGCGGTCATAAAGGAAGCCGGGATTCCGGAAGCTCCGGGCCTGACCTCCACGCTGCGGGCACTGAAAGCTGACGGCTGCTCCATCGCTGTGGTCTCCTCATCCGACGAATGGTTTGTCCGGGATGTGACCGCCTATCTGCATGTAACGCCGTATCTTGATTATTTTGTCACCAAAGACCAGGTCCGTCAGCTCAAGCCGGACCCGGAGATCTACCTGACTGCCCAAAAGATTGCCGGTGTTCCCGCCCATCGGGCGCTGGGTGTGGAGGACAGTATTCCCGGCTGCCAGGCCCTGCGCCGAGCGGGGATGTACAGTGTGGGATTTTTGGACGGCGGAAAAAACACACAGGCACTGGAGGATACGGATGCCACCATCGGGCAGATGGAGGAGCTTTTGGCACTTTTGTAAAATGGATTCGGATTCTCGCCCAGCGGACCGGCTTTTGCCGGTCCGCTTTTTTGCGTCCGTTTGCCCATTTTTCGATCAATGCTTCATCTTCTTTTCACTTTGGACCGCCTGTCTTTACAATCGCCCGCAGTTCTGCCGCGCCAGCCCGGCTGCGTCCCAGGCTCAGCTGCCTTCGGAAGCGCAGTTTTCTGTGCACTTCATCCGGTCATAGGCATTCAAACGCCAGATAATTTAGTAAAGCTACATAGAAATAGCCGTTTTTTGCCGTCTCCATCTACTTTTTACAAAGACTCGGTGTTGCACTTAACAGCCGACCGATATACTGTGCGCTGTTCATTGTACAAGGAGAATCAAATTGTTAAGAACCCCATGTTCGGAAAGGAGCCCCATGGCATCACTTCGTATCGCGCATCTTTCAGATCTCCACGTTCTGCGGGACTATCATGGTTCCATGCTGGACCGGGAACCTCTGCGCCAGCCCGTCCCCCCAGTAGAGTACTTTCTCACCGGCCTGCGGGAAGCCGTCGCATCCAAGCCTGATCTGATCGTCCTGACCGGCGATCTGGTTCACGAGGGAACGGTGGAAGATTATCAATATCTGCGCCAGCTTATTGAGCGGGAACGCTGTGGAATCCCTGTGATCCCCGTGTTGGGAAATCACGATTTGAAAGCCTGCTTCTACCGCGGGTATCTGGGCGAAGAGCAGAGCGGCCGCTACAATCGGAAATATGAATGGAACGGCTACCGCTTTTTGGTGCTGGATACCTCCACGGAACGCAACGGCTGCGGCAGTATCACCGACGAGCAGGTGGCTTGGCTGGCAGAAGAACTCCAGACTCCCGCTCCGCAGGGGACGATTCTGTTGGGCCACCACCCTCTGGAAAGCCAGCAGGCCTGGTTCCACACGGATTACCCCGCCGCGCTGGCAGACGTTTTGAAGAACAGTGACGTCTTTGTCTACCTCTGCGGCCATGCCCACTACGCCGAGACCCGCACTGTGCTGGGCATCCAGCAGATCACCGCAGAGTCCTTTGCCTTCGGTGTGGAAACCGTCAGTCCCACAGAGGTCATTTATACGGAGACCCGGGGCTACAACACCTGCTGGATAGACGGGACAACAGTGATTGTGCATCCCCATCAGGTCTTTCCCTTTCATCCCCAGATCTGCAGAATCCCGTTTTAAAGGGTCCGCAGAGATCTTTTCCAGACTAATTTTCAGGAGGAACAATATCCATGTCTTTCAAAAAACGCACCATCGCAGCCGTGCTCACCGCCGCACTGATGCTCACGGCGCTCA
>FR890846.1:10031-37545 GCA_000436875.1 Oscillibacter sp. CAG:155
TGAAAACCAGGGCGGTGCTGCGGTCCAGGAATTCATTGATGAATTCAATGCAAGTCAGGACAAGATTGAGGTGGAGGGCCGCTTCAACAGCACTTACGATGAGCTGCTGAAAAACCTCCAGGCAGACACTGCCGCCGGCAACACGCCGTCCATTGTCCAAGTCTCCTGGTCCAACATCGAGTACTTCCCCGACAACTTCTCCTACATCAGCCCTGAAGATGTCATCTCCAAGTATTTCCCCGAGGATAAGGATTTCCTCACCGATACCTTTGACGAGAGCATCCTAAACCTGGCCCGGAACAGCGAGGGAGTTCTGGCTGGTGTCCCCTACTCCGTCTCCAACCCCGTGCTGTTCTACAATGCGGATCTGCTGCGGGAGGCCGGTCTTTCTGAGGACGGCCCCAAGAGTTGGGATGAGTTCGTCTCCTTTGCCAAGACTGTCAAAGAGAAAACCGGCAAGTACGGCGCCTATCTCCAGGAAAGCGACACCTGGGTCCTGCAGGCAGTGCTGGAATCCGGCGGTGCTTCCATGCTGACCCGGGACGGTGACACCGCCACCGCTACCTTCAACTCCGAAAAGGGCAAGGCTGCCATGCAGTCCTACGCCGACATGGTGCTCAAAGACCAGTCCGCCGTGCATCTGACGAACATGGACGACGGGTTGAAGGCGTTCAACGACGGTGAGGTCGCCATGTGCATCTGCTCCATCGCCAAGGCCACCAACATCATTAACTCCGCCAACTTCGACGTCCGTTCCACCACCTTCCCCACCTTCGACGGTGAAGAACGCGCCGTTCCCGCCGGCGGCTGCTACCTGGCCATCACCGCCCAGGAGGAAGAAGAGCAGAAGGCCGCCTGGGAGTTCATCAAGTTCCTGTGCAGCGATGACAACGCCGCCAAGTGGGTGGCCGGCACCGGTTACGTTCCCGCCACCAAGGGCGCTGAAAACTCCCAGATTCTCAAGGACTATCTGGAGCAGAACCCCCTCATGCAGGCCGCCATGGACCAGCGCGCCGACGCCGTGCAGTGGACCGCATGGCCCGGCTCCGCGCTGGAAGCCCAGCAGGCACTGATCGACATGCGCGATCAGATTCTGGGCGGCACCAAGGATGTTTCCACCGCCATGGATGAATGTCAGGCAAAGGTTCAGGGCTTTATTGAAGATTAAGCCCACACGCGAGAAACGGAGGGCTCTGCAAATTTGCAGGGCCCTCTTGAAAAAGGAGAGATTTGTTCTTGAGCAATCCGTTTTCCTCCGGCGCCGCTGTTCTGGACGCCCGTGGCCGCCTGCGCCCCGCTGCACACAGCGGACGTCTGACGCCCTATCTTCTGCTGGCGCCGGCCACCATATTGTTTGCAATCTTCATGTTCTATCCCTTGCTCTATACGCTGTATCTGAGCTTTTTTGACTGGAACATGACCCGCCCCACCAAGGAATTTGTGGCCTTTGATAATTACATTGCTGTTTTTACCGACCCCAACTTTGGAAAAATCATGGGCAACACGGCGCTGTATATCCTGCTGCTGCTCCTCTTTGACTTTGCGGCGCCCTACGTATTCTCTTTCATTTTGTCTTTCGTGGTCCAGAAGGGGAAAAACTTCTATAAAAGTTCCATCTTTCTGCCCAGTGTCATCTCCCTGGTGGTGGGCACCATGATCTTTGTATGGCTGCTCAACCCCATCTCCGGGCCGGTGTCCGCCGTGGCCAAGGCACTGGGGGTGACGATTCCCATCTGGAGCAACACCCAGGGCTTGGTGATCGTGGTGCTGAGCATCATCACCAGCTGGAAGATTTTCGGCTACAATTTCATCGTGGTGATGGCCGGTGTTTCCAGCGTCCCCCTGGAGGTGGTGGAGGCCGCCCGGCTGGACGACGTTCCCAACTGGCGCATTTTCTTGAACATCGTTGTCCCCATGAGCAGCTCCACCGGCATCTATGTGCTGATTTTGTCCATCGTCACCGGTATGCAGCAGATCTTCACCCCCATCAACATGGTCACGCAGGGCGGCCCCGACTACGCCAGCACCAACCTCATCTACGCCGTCTACGATCAGGCGTTCGGCTTTTTCAAGACCGGCACCGCTTCCGCCTATGCAATCTTGATGATGCTGCTGTTTGGATTTTTGCTGTTTTTAGAGTTCAAGTTTGTAGAGAAGAGTGTGTACTATGAAAACTAAACCCACGGTTCCGGTCAGCCGGCCAAGCCTCTGGCACATTCCGCTGGTCTTCCTGGTAGCAATGTCCCTGGTGCCGATCCTGTTTGCGCTGCTGTACTCCTTCAAATCCCTGCAAAGCATCTTCGGCGGAGCCGGGCTTTTCACCAGCGGCTTCACCCTGGACAACTACCGGGATATTGCCCAACAGCTGCCCATTGTGCAGATCACGCTGAACACACTGGCGGTAGCGGTTCTGGTGACCGCCTGTAAGCTGCTCACCAGCATCCTTGCGGCATACGCTTTTGTCTTTACCTCCTTCCGGGGAAAGACCGTGCTGTACTTCCTGCTCATCAGCACCATTTTTATTCCCTTCACCGTCACCATGATCCCCAACTACATCACGGTTTCCAAGCTGAATCTGTTCGACAGCGTTCTGGGCATCGTGCTGCCCCAGCTGGCGGATGCCACCGGCATCTTCCTGCTGCGGCAGACCATGCGGTCCATTCCCAAGTCCCTTATTGAGATTGCGGAACTGGACGGCATCAGCCGCATGCGGACACTGCGGGACATCATCCTCCCCATCTGCCGACCCTCCATCGTGGCCACCGGCATCATCTTCTTCATCAACTCCTGGAACGAATATGTCTGGCCCACACTGATTCTGCGCAGCAAGGAAAACTACACCCTCTCTCTGGCCATGCAGCTGTTCAGCAGCTCCGAGGCCGGCACGGAATTCACCACCATCATGGCTATGGCCGTGATCTCCATGCTGATCCCCGTTGTGCTGTATCTGATCTTCCAGCGCTATATCATGAGCACCTTTGCCTCTTCGGGCATCAAGGGCTAAGCAAGAAAGGACACCGTTTATGTCTGATAAAAATACGATTGTCTTTGACCATGTGGAAAAGACCTACCAGAAAAACACTGTTATCCGGGACCTGAACCTGACGATCCCTGCCGGCCAGCGGCTGATTTTGCTGGGTCCCTCCGGCTGCGGCAAATCCACCACGCTGCGAATGATCGCCGGTCTGGAGGAGATCACCGGCGGTGAGCTGCGAATGGGCGGCCGCCGGGTCAACGAGGTGCCCTCCGGCAAGCGGGACATCGCCATGGTCTTCCAGAACTACGCCCTCTATCCCCACATGACGGTACAGGAGAACATCACCTACGCCCTGCGGGTCCACAAGCTGGACCGTGCGGAACTGCAGACGCGCCTGCACTCGGTTCTGGAGATCCTGGGGCTGGAGCCCTATGCCCAGCGCAAGCCCCGGGAGCTCTCCGGCGGCCAGCGGCAGCGGGTGGCCCTGGCCCGGGCGCTGGTAAAGCAGTCCCGCTATCTGCTGCTGGACGAGCCTCTTTCCAATCTGGACGCCCAGCTGCGGGTCCAGGCCCGCAAGGAGCTGGTCAAAATCCACGAGCTCTATCAGCAGACCTTCGTCTATGTCACCCACGATCAGGTGGAAGCCATGACGGTGGGCCAGCGGGTTGCATTGATGAACCAGGGCGTGTTGCAGATGGTGGATACGCCCTATCGGGTGTATAACCGTCCCGCCAACATTTTCACGGCCAAGTTCATCGGCTCCCCCTCCACCAACATTCTGGATGCGGACTGGGCGGACGGTGTGCTTCACATCCAGGGCCAGCAGATCCGGCTGCCGGATTGCTGGAGCTGGCTGGCAGAGCGCAGCGGCGAGAAGGAGCTGTGCCTGGGCATCCGTCCGGAACACATCCGCCTGCAGGCAGGCCGCGCAGAAAACAGTCTCATCGGCACGCTGCGCTATGTGGAGGATTACGGCAACAAGCGGGGCATCTACGTGGATGTAGGCGGCACGGAAGTGGTCTGTATGAGTGATCAGGTTCCCTGTGCCCCCGGCGAGACGGTCTCCTTCCAGCTGGACAGTGACCACCTGCATCTGTTCAGCCGCGCCACCACCAATTCCCTGGGCTATCCGGAGGAGGTCATGGAGTCCGACGGGACCCAGTGGGATTCCCGTGATGAACTGCTCTCTTACGGCACCAGCGCCTGATTCCAAGATATTTTTCTTTCCATAACTAAAAAAGGAGCGACCCGCAAGTTGCGGGTCGCTCCTTTTTTGGATAATGCTGATGGAAGCAAGGCGCCTCCCGCATCCAGGCGAGCGATTTTTCTGCCGGGCAAGCACATCTGCGGCGACATTACCCCTTTGTCTCTTCCGCATCCTCCGGTGTCTGTCCACTTTCCCGATAGCGGTTCATGATGTTGGAGAACAACGCGCCGGGAACCGGTGGCGTATAGGTGACGGCGTTGGCCCCTGCCCGGATGGTGCGGAGGATGCTCTCCTCCGTGGGACCGCCGGTGGCAATGATGGGCACGTCGGGAAAGTCCCGCCGGATCTCCGCCACGATCTCCGGGGTCCGGGCCGCGCCGGAAACATTGAGAAAGTCCGCACCGGCTGCCAACCGTCCGGCAATATCCGTATGTTCGGACACCACGGTGATGACCACCGGGATATCCACTTCGTTTTTGATCTCGTGGATCACCTCGTTGGAGGTGGGGGCGTTGAGCACCACGCCGTAAGCGCCCTGATGTTCCGCCTGGACCGCCAGACGGACGGAGCGGGCGCCGGTGGTGATTCCGCCGCCCACGCCCACAAACACCGGCACATCGCTGACGGAAATGATGGCCTGTGCGATGACCGGCTGAGGGGTAAAGGGATAGACGGCGATAATGGCGTCGGCGTTGATATTTTTGATGATGGCCACATCCGTGGAAAAGGCCAGGGACTTGATCCGCCGGCCAAAAATGCGGATGCCGCTGCATTCGCTGATGCAGGCAGGCAGCATCAGCGAGTGGCTGCGGAGGGTGCCGGTGTAGCTGGGGACGATCTTTGCCATAGAAAACTCCTTTCCGGGATAAATCCGGCGGCAGACAAATGCGCTGCCTCTTGCGTTCTGATTGAAACTCGTTATACTGAAAGTGAAAGGATGGGATGGTATGGACCGCTTTTCCATTGTTGTAGGTGACATCACAAAATCTGACGCGGAGGCCATCGTCAATGCAGCCAATCCGACCCTTTTGGGGGGCGGCGGGGTAGACGGCGCCATCCATGCCGCCGCCGGACCGGAGCTGCTGGCGGAATGCCGGACACTGGGCGGCTGCGAGCCGGGACAGGCCAAGCTGACCCGGGGCTACCGCCTGCGGGCCAGATATATCCTGCATACCCCAGGTCCCGTCTGGCAGGGCGGCGGAGTGGGGGAGCCGGCGATCCTCGCCTCCTGCTACCGCTCCTGCCTCACGCTGGCGGCGAACCACGGGATTCGTACGCTGGACTTTTCCTCCATCTCCACCGGAATCTACGGTTATCCGCTGCCGCTGGCCGCCACGGTGGCACTTCGGACCATCATGGCGTTTCTGGCGGATCATCCCCTCCCGGAACGGGTGCGGATGGTCTGTCACAGCGAAGCGGCCGCCGCCGTGTACCGCCAGACCTGGAACCTCTGGTACGCAGAAGAAAAGGATCAGCGAATGTAGCCTGCTTTGCAAAAAGCGGCGCCGCAGAGCGGCGCCGTTTTTTTACGGCTGAAACATCGGAGTGGAGAGGTACCGTTCGCCGCTGTCCGGCAGCAGCGCCACAATGGTCTTGCCCTGATTTTCCGGCCGGCGGGCCAGCTCTGCCGCCGCCCACACGGCGGCGCCGGAGGTGATTCCCACCAGGATTCCCTCCCGCCGGGCCAGGGCCCGCCCCGTCTCATAGGCATCCTGGTCTGTGACGGTCAGGATCTCGTCCAGGATTCCCCGGTCCAGATTGTCCGGCACGAAATTGGCGCCGATTCCCTGCAAACCGTGGGGGCCAGCATGGCCCTGGGTCAGCAGCGGAGAGGAGGCGGGCTCCACCGCCACGATCTTCACGTTGGGATTTTTCTCCTTGAGGTACCGGCCCACACCGCTGATGGTGCCGCCGGTGCCCACGCCGGCCACAAAGAGGTCCACGTTCCCCTCCGTATCTTCCCAGATCTCCGGGCCGGTGGTGCGGTAGTGGGCCTCAGGATTGGCGGGGTTATCAAACTGCCCGGCGATGATGCTGCCGGGGGTTTCCCGGTGCAGCGCCTCAGCCTTGGCCACAGCGCCGGCCATGCCCTCGCTGCCGGGGGTCAGCACGATCTCCGCTCCATAGGCGGCGATGAGGCTGCGCCGCTCCACGCTCATGGTGTCCGGCATGGTGAGGATCACATGGTACCCCAATGCGGCACCCACAGCGGCAAGACCAATGCCGGTGTTGCCGGAGGTGGGTTCAATGATGGTGGCTCCGGGAGAGAGCTTTCCCTCCTCCGCCGCCCGGGCAATCATATTGACAGCCACCCGGTCCTTGGCACTGCCGGCCGGGTTCTTGCATTCCAGCTTCGCCAGGATCGTGGCCTGCAGGCCATGGTCCTCTTCATAGTTGCACAATTCCAAAAGCGGTGTCCGGCCGATGAGTTCCGTTACGCTGCGGGCGATCTTCATGAAAGGTCCCTCCATTTCTGAGATGCTCCTATCATATACCCGGAAGCGCCGCCGCGCAAGATTGAGATTCGTACTTGTCCTTTCGGATAAAAGAGTCCGGCGCCGAAAATGGCGCCGGACTCTTTCTGCTTTCCTTATTTCGTAATTTCAAACTCCACGGTCCCCATGGCCCCAACGGCCACCGTATACGGCGGAAACACCACCACAGGATTGCCCGCCTCGTTGAGGTAGAACTGAGTATCTTCGTCCACGGTGGTAAAGCCGCCCGCATCCGGGGTGAAGTACACGGAGGGGTCCTCCGCCGCATCCATCTGCTCCCGGATACTCTCGTTGCACTTCTCCACCCAATCTTCGCCCAGAACATCCTGCAGCGTCAGCTCCCGGTCATCGGCAAGATTCAGATTGTAGTAGGTCTCCTCCTGATAAGCGTTGGCAAAGGAGACTGCACTTTCCACCACGAAGGAAACCGTCTCATCGGTCTGGGACTTGATCTCGTAGGTAACGGTGACCTTGTTGTCGTGCTGGGCCCATTCCTCCTCGGTGCCGCCGGTGGCAAAATACGCCTCTTTATACTCCGCAATCAGCTGCTCGCCCTCGGCGATCTTGGCATCCACCCGCTCCTGGATCTCCGCGTTCACCTGCTCTGCCAGCGCTCCGCCGGTGACGCCGGGCTGCTTCACCTCCAGGGTACGGTCCTCCGTTTTGTCGGTGAAGCTGCGGACCGTCAATACCTGGAACAGTCCTCCCAGTACCGGTACGTCCGCCGCGGTGGCCGCCACCGTGGGAGACACGTTCAGCACCCCCACCAGTACCGCAAAGCACGCAGCGACCGCACCGACGGACCGTTTCCAGTGCCGCTGCCGCTTCGCTTTACGGTGTGCCGCCTTGCCCTGCCGGATGCCGGCTTGGACCCGCTCTTCCAGCTCTGCCGGAATGGGGATTTGCTCATAGTCCTCTCTTGCCTTTTCAAACTCGTTCATCATCATTCCTCGCTTTCCAGTGTTACCCGCAGTTTTTTCAAGCCCGTGTACAGCCTTGTCTTCACCGTGCTCAGCGGCACACCGGTGACGGCGCTGATCTCCTTGAGGGAGAGCTCCTCGTAAAAGCGCAGTTTCACGATGGTCCCCACCTCTGCCGGCAGGGCGTCCACCCGCTGCGCCAGCGTACTGTCCGCTGGGAGCGGGTCTTCATAACTCCCGGCATCCAGAGCCTCCGGCGGCACCAGTGTCACCCGCTTGCGGCGGCGAAGCTGGTCCATGCACACGTTTACCAAAATGCGGTAAAACCATGTCCGAAGTGCGTCAGCATCCTGCAAGCTGTCCTGCTTTTCCAGTGCCCTGCAGACAGCGGTCTGTACCGCGTCCAGAGCCTCTTCCCTGTTTTTCAGATAGCTGTATGCCAGACGGTAAAACCGGGCCTGGTTCTCCACAATGAAAGCCGTCAGTTTTTGTTCTTTTAACTCTGTCACGTCTGATTTCCTTTCCGTACGCTGATCCGTTCTGTCTGACAGACGCGGCAGGCACGCAAAAAGTTTGCCTGGAGAAAAATTTCCGCAAAAAAGAATGGTTGATACAGTACAAGGGGCCGGCAGATGCCGGCCCCTTCTTCAGCATTCAATCATATCGCAGTGCATCAATGGGATTGAGTTTGGCCGCCTTGTTTGCCGGCAGATACCCAAAGAGGATACCGATGCCCACGCTGACGCCAAAGCTCACCAGCACGGCGCCGGTGGTGGGCGTTGCGCTGAATGTGACGTTGCTGCCCACGCCCATCTGGGACACCAGCACGCCGCCGATCAGGCTCCCTACTACCGTGGCCACCAGACATCCGAACAGGATGCCCACCACGCCGCCGATGGCGGAGGGGGGGCCTGCCTCGATAATGAACTGCCAGCGGATGTCCCGCCGCTTGGCCCCCAGGGATTTTCGGATGCCGATCTCCCGGGTCCGCTCCGTAACGGACACCAGCATGATGTTCATGATGCCAATGCCGCCCACCAGCAGCGAGATGGCGGCGATAGCCACCAGCACCAGCATGGCAACGCCCATCATGGCATTGATCATCTGTACCTGTTCGGCCATTGTCATGGTGTAATAAGCGTCTTCGTCCTGAAAAAAGTCGAAAAGATACCCGTCGATTACAGTCTTTGCAGCTGCCGCCGTGTCCCGGCTGGTGGCCATGAACATATAGAGGTTCACTGTACGGCTGCCCATGAGTTTGAGGGCATTGTTGTAGGAGATATAGATCTGGTCATCCCGTCCGCCCTCCTGCAGCGTGTCGCCGCTCTGTCGGAGCACCCCCACCACCGTGTAGGGCACGCCGCCAATGCTGATAGTCTTCCCCAGCGCGTCGCCTCCAAAGGCATCCTCCGCAAGATACGCCCCCAGGACACACACATTCTGACTGCGCTCCACGTCAATGTACTGAAGGAACCGCCCCTGGGCCAGCGTCTCGCCGTCCAGCGTGGCCTGGGTGTCCTGCTTGTACATGACCTCGCTGACACCATAAATGGTGGTCCGCTCATATTCGGTGGCGCCGTGGCGGACCCGGGCATTGGTGGACACATAGGGGGAGACGCCGGAGAGCACCTCCGGATGGGCATCCACCAGCTCATACATCCGCTCCGGGGCCAGCTGCATGGTGGTGCCGTCGCCCCGGCCATAGACATAGGTCTGGATCAGATTCACGCCCATGCTCTCCACCTGCTGGTCCACCATCTTCTGCAGTCCGTTTCCCAGGGAGATGATGATAATCACCGCCCCCACGCCGATGATGATGCCCAGCATGGTGAGGAAGGCCCGCATTTTACTGGTCTTCAGGGACTTGATCGCCAGCTTGAAATACTGCGTGATGTTCATGCCCCCGCCTCCTCTCCGCAGGCCTCCGGCTGGACTACGGCCCGGGGGTCGCTGGCGTCTCCGTCATAGATGATCCTGCCGTCCTGGAGACGGACGATGCGCCGGGCCTTGACGGCGATGGAATTGTCATGAGTGATGAGAACCACCGTGTCCCCCTCCCGGTTGAGTTTCTGGAGAAATCCCAGCACCTCCCGGCCCGTTCGGGAGTCCAGGGCACCGGTGGGCTCATCGGCCAGGATGACCGAGGGGTTCCCCGCCAGCGCCCGGGCGATGGAGACCCGCTGCTGCTGACCGCCGGAAAGCTGGCTGGGCAGATGGCGTCGCTTGTCAGCAAGGCCCACCCGCTCCAGAGACTCGATTGCCCGGGTGTGCCGTTCCTCACTGCCCACTCCGGCGTAGAGCAGCGGCAGCTCCACATTTTCCTGAACGGTGAGTTTGGGGATCAGGTTATACTGCTGGAAAATAAAGCCCAGCATCCGGTTGCGGATCTCCGCCTGCTGATCGTCCCCCATGGTGGAGACATCGATTCCACCCAGGTGATAGGTGCCGGAGGTGGGGACGTCCAGACAGCCGATAATATTCATGGCCGTGGATTTTCCGGAACCGGACTGGCCTACAATGGCCACGAATTCTCCCTGGTCGATGGTCAGACTGACGCCGTCCAGGGCGTGGACCTCCTCGTCGCCCATGGGATAGATTTTATAAACGTTTTTCAGTTCAATCAGATGCCCCAAGGCCATCAGCCTCCCATCGTGCCGACCTGGCTCTCCATCAGCACCGTTTCGCCTGCCTCCAGTCCGGAGGTGATCTCAATGTAGTTTTCATCATTGATGCCCAGCGTCACGGTCCGCTCCTCCACCTTGGAGGGATCGGCGATGGTGACGCCGTCTTCCGCCAGGGCACCGGGCAAGGCCACCTGCACTGTATTGCCCCTGCTCACTGCGGCCACCGGCACGCTGACGGCATCTTTCACCGTCTCACCGATGATGCTGGCAGACACATTCATCCCCGGCTTCAGGTCGCCGTAGTCCTGCAGAACGATGGTGACGGGGTAGTTGGTAAAGCCATCGGTGGTGGTTCCGTTGATGCTCACCCGATCCACCACGCCGGTGAAGGTCTCACCCGGCACGGCGCTGCAGGTGATCTCCACAGTCTGCCCCACTTCTACCTTGCCGATATCCAGCTCGCTGACGTTCATCTCCATTTTCAGATGGCTCAGATCATAGATCACCGCCAGGGTGCCGGAGGACACGCCGTCCACCTTGTCACCGGCCTTGAAGGTCTTTTCGATGACGGTTCCGGAAATGGGAGACTTGATGGTATAGCTGTCCAGATTCTCCGCGGCACTCCCAGCGGAGAGCTGGGCGGACTCCAGATTCAGCCGTGCGTTTTCCACACCGTCCCGCAGGCTCTCAGAGTCCAGCGTGCAGAGGGTCTCCCCCTTGGTGACAGTGCTGCCGGAAAGTTTGGTAAAGCCGTTGACCGTGCCGGAGCCCGCCGCATACACCACCGAGGATGCCGGCATGGTCACGTTGGCGTTTCCGTAGCTGGAATAGCTGCCGATCACCGCGGAGGCCGTGAAGGAGTCGGAGACGATCCCGGGGTTCGTCAGCTTTACCCGCACGGAACAGGCCTGCAGTCCGTTTCCGGTGATGACAGTGGAATCGGACACAGACGCCACAGAGCCCTGAACGGAGCCATCAAAGTTGCCAATGAAGATGGTGGCCGGCTGCCCCACGTAAAACGCGCTGGAGGCCGTGAAGGGAAACAGAAAGTCAATGGTCAGATCCGTGCTGGCCACGATCTTGCAAAGCTCAGCCCCGGCGCTGACGCTGTCACCGTTTTGCACGTATACCTCGCTGATGGTGCCGGAGAGGGTGGCGGAGGGTTTCAGAGCCTCCTGGGCCTGCTGGTACTGCAGCTTCGCCTGTTCCACGGAAATCTTGGCCCGGCTGACGGACTCCTGGGCGTCGCCGCTGTCCAGCGTGTAGAGCAGGGCGTCCTTTTCCACCAGATCATCTTCCTCAAAGGGTGCGGAGAGAATCTCACCTGTAACCAGTGTGGTCACCTGATAGGAGTCGGCAGGCTCCAGTGTGGCTGTGCCGCTGACGCAGGTAGTCAGGTCCCGGATCTCAGCGTTTACCGGCTGATAGACTGTTCCGGCGGTCCCCGGTGCGCCCATGCCCCGCAGGACGAACGTCCACACCAGCGCCGCGGCGATCACCAGGATCACCAGCACCTTGATCCAGCGCCGTTTTTTTCCGCCCTTGAACCACTTGCGTTTTTTCTTTCCCTCTGCCGCAGGTGCCGGCACCTGGCGGGAGTCTTCCGCGTTCATTAGCTCTTCCATCTTATTCTCTCCTTTTTGTTCCGCTCAGTTTCGCTCATCGGGAGCAGGTCCCTTGTCCAGGGTCATCCCCCGGCGCAGGATCTCCAGCATGTTCTTCAGGCGCTCCCGGGCATCGGGAGCGCCTCCAGCCTGTATGCCGGCATACAGCAGCGGCGCCGCCACCGTCAATAAAATTCCCAGCATATCGCCCAGGTCTCCATCCCGGCGCAGATCCAGCACATCCGGATTGACCTGTTCCTTCAGGCGCCGGAGCACCTGAGCCGTATCCACCATGGCAAGGATCGTGTTCTTATGGATGCCGCTGTTGCAGCTGAGAATCGCCGTCATGGCGCCCATGCCGCCCAGCCCCCGCTCTTCCCGCTTGGCGCAGGTATAGTCATACATCCGCAGCAACGCCGCGAAAATATCGCCGTGCTCCCGCAGCAGTGCCTCTTCCAGTACCATCACCATCTGATCCACATATCCGCCGAGCAGATACCGGAACAGGTCCTCCTTGTCGGTGAAATACATGTAGAAACTCCCCCGGGGGATTCCGGCGTCCTTGATGATCTGGTTGATGGACGCCTCGGTATAGGGCCGCCGGGAAAATTCCCGGGTAGCCGCCTCCAGCAGCTTTTCCTGCTTTTGCGCCGGCAGATTCAAAAACGTACTGCTTGGCATAGCACCCTTCCTTTCTATCTACGAATTGCAGCCTCGCGTTTCTTCATGTTGAGGAAATTTTTCTTTCATCCAAAATGTCAGGGGAAAAAACAATATGACAACTTGTCATGTATAATACATGACAAGTTGTCATATTGCAAGAGAAAATTACGACTTTTCACAATTTATTTATACCTGCGCATACAGCGGCTCCCCCCGCTGATATGGTTGGGGACGGTAAGTCACCGAGGCGATGGGCCGTCCGGAGAGGCCGTATCTGGGATGGGTTCCGAAAAGATCCACATATTCCGTCAGATCATCCCGCTCCGCCGCCATAGCATCCAGCAGCGCCGCAGCGGCACGGGCATCGTCCACCGCCCGGTGGCTGTTCACCGCATCCTGCACCCCATAGGCCTCAATGGCGTTGCAGAGCTTGTGGGGATAGTCCCGTCGGTCCCGGTACACCGTCAGGGCATCCAGGAAATGCGGTCGCCGCAGCGCACCTGCCAAGCCAAAGGGCTGCAGGAAATAATAGAGGAAATTCAAATCAAACTGGGCATTATAAGCTACCAGCAACGGGGCCTCACAGCCTTCCAGCAGCCCGCAGAACTGCTCCGCCGCCGCTTGCTTCTCCACCCCCTCCGATGCCAGCTGTTCCGGCGTAATGCCGGTGAGGTCCGTGATGAAGGGCGGCAGGGTCCGTCCCGGAGAGAGGCAGATCAGGCAGTCCATGCTCTCCCGCTCCTCCCCCGCCTCCAAACTGACGGCACCCAGCTCAATGATTTCATCCCGGGCAAAGTCAATGCCGGTGGTCTCCGTGTCAAAGACGATGACCCGGTCAAACCGCTCCCATAAACGAGTTTTCATGTTATGTTCTCCTTGCAGGTCTCAGGTTTTCCACATCCCAGGCAGAAAAGGGCGGCCCCGTCCAAAGGCGGGGCCGCCTGAACGCTCTGGCGTGTCGGTTATTCGCTGCGGGGACAAATACCCCGGCGATCAGAACAATCCGGTGATCCGGCCGTTTTCGTCCACATCAATCTTCTCCGCCGCAGGCACCTTAGGCAGGCCTGGCATGGTCATGATGTTGCCGGTCAGCGCCACCAGGAACCCTGCACCGGCGGAGACCTTCAGGTTCCGGACGGTGATCCGGAAGTCCCGGGGTGCTCCTAACCGGGCGGCATCATCGGAGAAAGAATACTGGGTCTTGGCCATGCAGATGGGCAGCTCTCCAAAGCCCAGGGCGGTCAGCTCCTGCATCTGCTTACGGGCAGCCGGGGTCAGGTCCACACCATCGGCATGGTAGATTCTGCGGGCGATGGTATTGAGCTTTTCCTCGATGGGCGCCTTCTCATCATAGCTGAACTGGAAGTTACCGGGCTGCTGGCACAGACGGACCACTTCTTCCGCCAGTTCCACGCCGCCTTCGCCGCCCTTGGCCCAGACCTGGCACAGCGCCACCCGGACGCCCAGAGCACGGCAGCGCTCCTCCACCAGGCGCAGCTCCGCTTCCGTATCCGTGGCAAAGGCATTGAGGGCCACCACACAGGGCAGACCAAAGACCTTCGTGATGTTCTCCACATGCTGCAGGAGGTTGGGCAGGCCCTTCTCCAGTGCCTCCAGATTTTCTGTGTTCAGCTGGTCCTTGGGCACGCCGCCGTGGTTTTTCAGCGCCCGCACCGTGGCCACCACCACGACGGCGGAGGGAGTCAGGCCGGCCATGCGGCACTTGATGTCCAGAAATTTCTCCGCACCCAGGTCCGCGCCGAAGCCTGCCTCGGTGACAGTGTAATCGCTGAGTTTGAGGGCCATCCGGGTGGCCATGATGGAGTTGCAGCCGTGGGCGATGTTGGCAAAGGGGCCGCCGTGGATAAAGGTGGGCGTGCCCTCCAGGGTCTGGACCAGATTGGGCTTGAGGGCATCCTTGAGCAGGGCGGCCATAGCACCTTCCGCCTTCAGATCCCGGGCGGTAACGGGGCGGCCGTCATAGGTGTAGCCCACCACCATCCGGGCCAGGCGCTCTTTCATATCTGAAATGCTGCTGGACAGGCACAGCACCGCCATGACCTCACTGGCCACAGTGATGTCGAAGCCGTCCTCCCGGGGGCAGCCGTTGGCCTTGCCGCCCAGGCCGTCCACGATATTGCGCAGCTGACGGTCATTCATGTCCACCGCCCGCTTCCAGGTGATGCGCCGGGGATCGATTCCCAGGGCGTTGCCCTGCTGAATGTGGTTGTCCAGCATTGCCGCCAGCAGGTTGTTGGCGGCGCCGATGGCATGGAAGTCACCAGTGAAGTGGAGGTTGATATCCTCCATGGGCACCACCTGGGCATACCCGCCGCCGGCGGCGCCGCCCTTGATACCGAACACTGGTCCCATGGAGGGCTCCCGCAGAGCCACCATGGCGTTCTTGCCGATACGGCGCAGCGCGTCAGCAAGGCCCACAGTCACCGTGGTCTTGCCCTCTCCGGCAGGAGTGGGGTTGATAGCGGTCACCAGAATCAGCTTGCCGTCGGGGCGGCTGCTCTCCTTGAGCAGACGGTTATCCACTTTCGCCTTATATCTTCCGTACAGTTCCAGATATGTCTCGTCGATCCCGGCGGACGCGGCAATCTCGGTAATCGGCTTCATCTCGCAAGCCTGCGCAATTTCAATATCAGAGAGAAACTTCATGGCGACCTCCATCTCAAATAGGTAATACTTTTATTGCTGTCTCTGGCAAAAAACTATATCACGAATTTGCGCAAAAGAAAAGAGAATTTTTCGAAACAGCAGGTCTGCCGTCAGAAAAGGAGTTGACCTCCGTGCGGTATGGCATCCGCACGGAGGTCATCATGAGGAAAAAAGGAGATAAGAGAGGAAACTTGGTTTCTGCGCCTTCCATCAGGCGGAGATCAGCTGCCGGATCTCCACGCCCTGCAGAAAGCGCTCTTTGCACCGCAGTGTGCAGCGACGGTACTGGTCGAAGCGCTTTTGTGCCTCCACCGGGTCGCCGTAGGCCTTCCAGCAGCCACAGCAGGTAAAGTTCCTGCCGTGGTTGCGGATAAAACCCACCACGTCCCCCAGTGGATATCCCAGAAAAACGCCGATCTCATGGGGAAACGCCTCTTCCAAACAGAGGCGGTCCGAGAGCTGTTCCAGCAGCATCTCGCTGTCTGCCTGAGAGGAGTAGCCCATCCGCCGCAAAAAAGCCCGATTGGCAGGCTCCCGCAAAATGCGGTTCAGCCACATTCTGCGGTACAAATAGATCAGGCATGCACCCGTCCGGGGACAGACCTTCAGAACACGGACCACAATGCCGAAGGGTTCCAGCTCTCCGGCCCAGCGGGACACCAGCGCCTGCGCACCGTCTCCCTGCCAGCGGAAGAGGCTGGCCGGTTTGATCCCTTCCAGGGTGGGAGCACATTGTTCCACCAGTGTGGCTTCAAAGGTCCGCTTCATGTCTTGTCCTCCGTTTCATTCGGTTAGTATTAGCTAACTGTCGTTCAAAAAAAGAAATGCTTGCCCGCATCCCATAGGTTAGTTTTAACTAACCACGCATAAAGAATAGCATATCGATCCGGTGTTGTCAAGTCTTTTTTCCACAGTTGTCAAAGCCGCCTAAATGCAGTAGGATAAAAACATCTTAACCAGTGGAGGTACTGCAATGAAGATTCTGGTCCTTTCAGACTCCCACGGGAACCTGACCAATATGGAGCAGGCCGTGGAACGCACAAATCCCAATCTGATTGTGCATCTGGGAGACTGCTGGCGGGACGGAGAGCGGCTCCATGAACACTTTCCGGAGATTCCTCTGGAGCAGGTTCCCGGCAACTGTGATTTCCGTCCCGGGGAGCCGGCGGAAAAGCTGCTGATCCTGCGCGACAAGCGGATTTTGATCTGCCATGGCCACACTTACGGGGTCAAGCAGTCTCTGCTCAACGCCGGCTACGCCGCGGGAGAGCAGGCATTGGACCTGTTTCTCTTCGGCCACACCCACCGGCCGCTGGTGGATATGCGAGGCCGAACCCTGTTTCTGAATCCCGGCAGCATTGGGGACTATGCCCATCCCTTTTACGGTGTGGTGACCATTGAGAATGGCCGCCTGGACGGCCGCACGGCGGCGCTGGACTGACCGCTGGATTCCTCTCCCCACGCTCTGCCTTGCAAAAACAGACAAAAGCGTGTATACTGATTAGATGATCTTTGATCATCCCAGACCCCCTAAAGGAGGAACTCTATGTCCATCCCCTACTTTTTCGGCGCTGCCGCCGGCGGCTTTTTGCTGATGACCGCTGTCGGCGTTCCGGCTCTGGTGGCACTGTGCTCATCCATTCCACTGGCCAAGCGCCGAAAAACGGAAACTCCCGGCTTCGATCTCAAGCGCGCTTATCGCCGGATCACGCATTTGGTGGTACTGGCAGCGATCCTGATGATCCTGGTCACCGTGCTGGTGATCCGCTTCACCGCCGATGTGTCGACGCTGGGATACCTGCTTGGCCTGATTCTGGCATTCGTCCCCCGTATCAAGGAAATGACCCCCAACAATCAAAAGAACCAGGAAAATTTCGAACGCATTTACGCGGACTGTTACCCCTCCGGCAAATCTCCCCGCTCCTGAGACAGTCCGTATCAACCAAACCGTCATCCTCCGGATGGCAGGCACCCCCTGCGTCAGGACGCTTCTCCTGACACAGGGGGTGCCTTCTTGTCCGCTGCAGCGGGGAATTTTCGAAAATCTGCCATGAGGTCGAGGGCAACATCAGTGCCGGAAGCAAAAGCCTCAGCGTTCATCTGCCCGCGCCGTCGAGACATCCTGCGCGGTGATGGTCATCAGCTCCTCCCGGGAGACCTGGTCCAGCGCCGCCAGGCGGTTGGCCTGGCACACCAGAATCCGCTCAAAGAGATTCCGCACGCCTCTGGCGTTGCCGAAGGACACCGGATCCGTATTTTCCTCCCGGATATACTCCCGTACCTGCTCCTCCGCCGCCTGCTCCAGCGCATAGCAGCCCTTTTCGCACTGCATGCGGAAAATGTCCAGCAGCTCGTCCAGACTGTAATCGTCAAAGTGCAAAAAACGGTTGAACCGGGACTCCAGGCCGGGATTGGAGTGAATGAACGTCTCCATCAGGCCGTCGTATCCCGCCACGATCACCACCAAGTCATCCCGGTGGTCTTCCATGGCCTTGAGGATGGTATCGATGGCCTCCTGGCCGAAATCATTGTCCCCTCCGCCGTTGAGGGAATAGGCCTCGTCAATGAACAATACACCGCCCAGAGCCTTTTTCAGTACCTTCCCGGTCTTAATGGCTGTCTGTCCCACATATCCCGCCACCAGGCCGCTGCGGTCCACTTCCACCAGCTGCCCCCGGGAGAGAATGCCTAGGCTGTGGTAGATCCGGGCCATCAGACGGGCCACCGTAGTCTTGCCGGTGCCGGGATTGCCGGAGAACACCAGATGCAGGCTCAGCGCCGGTACCGGAAGGTCCTGCTGACGCCGCATCTGATGGACCTTCACCAGATTCGTAAGGCTGCGCACCTCCCGCTTGACCGCCTCGAGACCAATATACCCGTCCAGCTCCGCCAGCAGGTCCTCCAGCTTCTCCGGCGGCGTCTCCGTCTCCGGCGCGGACTCTTTTTCCGGTTCCGTCTGCTTCTTTTGCTCCTCCGGCGTCTCTTTCCGGGAAGCTTCAGACGTCTCGGGTTTCCGCTCAGGCACTGGCGTTCCCCAGAAATCTGTTCCCATCCGCTGCAGGTTGTGCTCCGTCATGGAGCGGATCACCTCCATCTGCTGGAGAATGATCTGGTCCTTTTTGCTCTCGTCCTTACGCGCCATGTGCTCCTCCCTGATCCAAATCCAAGTTGAGATTCGTATGGGCCAGCGCCCGGAACAAGCAGGCGCTCACCAGCCCCGTCAGCGCCCCGGTCAGCAAGGATACCCCCAGCAAAACAGGCAGATAATAAAGAGGCGCCGTATTGCCCAGCGTCAGCACCGCTGCGGCCACCTGTCCGCAGTTGTGGGCCGCCGCACCGCCCACCGAAACTCCGTAAACGGAGAGGCGCCGCAGTCTGCTCAGGGCGATCATCACCACCATGGCGGTGACACCGCCCAGCAAAGAGAAAATCAAGGCATTCATGTTGCCTGCGAACAGCGCCCCCAGGAAGCACCGTGCCAACAGAATCAAAAGGGCCTGGGCCGGTCCCAGGGCATAGAGGGCAAAGACCGTCACGATATTGGCAAGTCCCAGCTTGATACCCGGGATGGGGATGGCCAGGGACAGCGGGAACAGATTCTCCAGATAGCTCAGCGCCAGCGCAAGAGCGGTGAGCACCGCACACAGCGTCAGCTGCTTTGTGGTCAGTTTCATGCCCGCCTCCTATCCGATCACGGTGTCCAGGCCGTTATCCGCCGCCGGACCGCCTTCCAGCTCGATCACCACCCGGGCCGGCAGACATACGATGCTCTGCCCGCTGCGGGAGATGTGGCCGGTGTGCACACAGTCCTGGGTGGGACAGTCGGACTGCTCTACCCACACTTCCGTATCCGTCAGGCAGATCTCCAGGGTATAGCCGCCGCCATGCACCGTACGGCGAGTCTCCCCGGTCTGGGCCAGCGGAATCCGCTCCACCTCGGTACCGTCCACGGAGATCACCGCCGTCAGCGACTCCTGGCTGCCGCTGCCCCGCCAGATCCCGGCAGCACATGCCACTGCCAAAATTACCACCGTCAGGACCACCATACCGTCCCAGAGATTGGGCCGCAGTTTAGGAGACCGTCTCATACCTGTATGCACTCCCGTCCGCCGGTGTGAACCGGTCCGCCAGTCCATCGGTCACCAATACCCGGCCATCGTCGGTCACCAGCACCAGATCAAAATCGTACGCGCCGCTGCGCCAGAATTCCAGGGCCTTTTCCTCTCCCATGACAAACAGCGCTGTGGAAAATGCGTCACACATGGTACCGGTCCCGGCAGGGTTTCCATCGTCTTCCCGGGCCGCGTCCCCGCCGGCCACCACCGTTACCTGCAGCAGTCCGCTTTCTGCGGGATAGCCGGTGGCGGGGTCGATGATGTGGTGATAGCGTTTCCCATCCTGCTCAAAATACCGCTGGTAACCGCCGGAGGTCACCGCATAAGCATTGGTCAGATCCAGGACCCCTACCGTGGCATTGCTGTCCTGCGGGTCCTGAACGCCCACCCGCCAGGCGCTGCCGTCCGGCTTGGCTCCACTGACATACACATTGCCGCCCAGAGAGATCATGCCGCTCTTTACGCCGTGCTGGGCGAAGATTTCCGCCACACAGTCGGAGGCATAGCCCTTAGCGATTCCTCCCAGGTCAATGGACTGTCCCTGGCCCAGAGCGGCATAGCAGCCGTCCGTGCGCTCCTCCAGCTGAATACGGCTGTCGTCCACCAGCGGCAACAGGGCATCCAGCTCCGCCTGACTGGGCACCTGGTAGGTATCCGTGGTAAAGCCCCAGGCGGTGACCACTGGCGCCACCGTGATGTCAAATGCGTCGCCCGTAGCCGCGCTGTACGTCTTGGCGCTGTTGAGCAGTTTCCACACATCGTCGCCCACCGCCGTCATCACGCTGCCAGACTGGTTGAGCTTGGACACCTCACTGTCTTCCCGAGTGCGGGAGAGCTCCGCGTCCAGCTGGTAGATCCGCTCCTGGGCAGCCGCAATCGCGTCCTCCCCGGCTTTTCCGTAGGCGGAAAAATTCATCACCGTATCCATGGCAAAAGCCTGTCCCTCCGCCGGGCCGCTGTCACAGCCGCTCAAGCTCCCGGCCAGCAGCAGAGCCAGCAGCAGGCAACCAATTCGTTTCATCACAGGTTCTCCTCTTGAACAATTCTAAAAATGCCGCAAACTGCGGAAAAAATCCATAATAAGAAAGTATACCATGTCCCGCAGAGCAGCACAACCAAAAATCCGGTATTTTTGACAGCCCATCTGAAAACGCTCTTGCAAAAAAGCACAAAGTCTGCTATACTAACAAAGAATGTCGGCGGCGGAATGTTTCGTCGCCGGATATCTTTACTAGAAATTGCCCTGGAGGTCGTTATAAATGCCTAAAAATCCCAACAGCAGCACCAAGCCGGTGAAGCGGGAAGGCCCCATGAATGCCACCATGAAGTTTTTCCTGGCAGGCTGTGTGGCAGAGCTTTATTTACTGGTTGTCCGAAAGTATTACGTCAATGGCACGCTGACGCAGGTCATCGCGTGGGACAGTTATTTGCGCTATATTCTTTGGGCCGGTCTGGCCGTTCTTGCCATCGGTGTAATTTTAAGCATCGTATGGAACAAGGATCGAAAAAAACGGGTCATTGGCTGGTCTGTGGGCGGTGCCGGTGCGTTTTTTGCGTTTTCCTCCTGGTTTACACTAGGCTATGTGGATGCGGCACTGCGGCTGATGTGCGTAGTGGTCCCGGTGGTGATGCTGCTGGATATTCTCTGGAGTCTGTATGACCGGGAATGTGCCTGGGCACTGACCATTTTAGGGGTATCTCTGATCGCGCTGTGGGTCTGCCGTCAGGAACTTTCCAGCATCTATCTGGGCTCGTTTGTGCGGGTAATCGCTGTCATCTATATCGTCGTGCTGGCAGTGATTGCGTTTTTGACCCATCGGATCGACCTGCACGACGGCAAACTCGGCAAGCTGCAGGTTCTGCCGGCTGAAGCGGACCCCCTGCCTGTTTACGTGGCCTGCGGTCTTTCCGCTGTTGCCATGGTGTGTGCACTGATCAGCGTCTCCGCCGCTTACTACGCCATGTGGACGCTGGCCATCGTGGTCTTTGCGCTGGCGGTGTATTACACAGTCAAGCAGCTTTGATCTTTAATTTTAAATCAAAAAGCACCCGGAACTGTCGTTCCGGGTGCTTTTTTTATTTGTAGTAGAAACCAAAAATCTTTTTGTGGGGCTCTGTAAAAGACCCCAGGGTGATGTCCATGCTGATTTCAAAAGCACGGTCCCAGGGGAAGCGGTAATTCCCAAGGGTGACAGCCCCCCAGCCGATCTCTTCCCCGGACAGGTCAGAGAGGAAATTGCTGTGCTCTAAATTCTCTATCACATCTGCCGTAGCGGCATCCATCCCGCTCTCCAGCCGCGCCTGCACTGCATCCAAATCGACGGCAGGCTGCCAGAAGTTATCGGGGTTTCCCCCCAGGTCGTTGCGGACGTATGCAATGAGGTCCTCCCGAACCACGTTCTTATAGCAAAAGTCCTTCAGCACGCTGTCCGCCATGGTAAGCGCCCAGGCTTGGTTCATCCCGGTGTCCGCCTTGCCGCTTTGCAGTGCCGCGTACCGGGCCACACCGTGGCTCAGAGCCGTTCCTGTGACGATGGCCATATCCAAAAAGCCTGCATAGCTCAAAAGCCATCCAAGCTCCGTCTCCTTTGTCAGGGCATCGTGGAAGGCCGTCCCATAGGTGCCGTTTCCGGCGTCAATGAGGATGGTCGGCATTCCCTCCTCACGGCATTCGTTGAGCGTGTCGATCAGCGCGCCGTAATACGCCGCCTTCTGGGCCTCATCCGCAGGCTGCGTCAGCACCAGAACCGTCAGATCCGGATTCTCCGCTGTCAGCGTCAGGTCGAAAAACTCTGTATGCTCCTCCACGATGGTGGTCAGCGGTTGATAGTCATAGTCGCAGGCAGGCTGCTCCTCGGTACCGCCAAAGTACTGCACAGTCACGTCGGCTCCCTGCCAGCCGGTCTCATCCAAGTATAAGCGGGCGATGGCCTTGAAGGCCAGATCATCTACGCCGGAGAGCAGCGCGTCTCCCTGCCGCAGGAGGCTGCGCAGGTAGGCAATCTCATTTTTCTGGATGCTGTCCTCCACGGAGGAGTCGTCAATGCCGATGAGGACATGAAAGTTCTCATATCCCGGCTGAGTCACCGTCTCCAGCATCTGGTCCGAGAGGGTCAGCTTCCGGGTCCGGGCGGCGAGATATTCTGCCACCTCCCACTCCTCCAGATCGAATTCCGGCAGCGGCAGCACCGTGCCGCCAGATCCCAGACGGTAATCCGCCTCGATGTTAGAGATGGTCAGGGCGTCTCCCTCCAGAACCGGGCGTCCTTCCATTCCATAGGCGCGCAGGGCGTTATAGCCATCCAGATCCCAGTGGTCATATCCCACTGTGGGCGCCAAGCGCATGACGCTTTCCAGGAGCCATACCTGGTTATTCGGGTCCGCCGCCAGCGTTGTCAAGAGGTTGTCCAACAACTCCTTCTCTGTCAGTATGGTGCCGTCAGAGAGCGTGACAGGCTCCGGCTCCCACATGGAGCGGGAGTTCACCAACCCGCCGGAGAGCAGCTGGTCCAGAGAGAGAATATAGCGGTCGCATCCCGCCGCCTCCTGGGCCAGGACCCACTCGTAAAGGTCGGCCCGGTCTCCGTATTGGGTACCGTTTTCATTGAGGGGCTGATCCTGTAGGCGGGTACGGTAGTCGTCGGTCTCTGGCATGGCCAACTGATACCCCAGAGATTCCGCCAGATACACCGCCCGCTCCACATTGTCCGGCCGGTCGTCCAGGGGCACATAGGCAATGGTCGTGCGCTCCGCTGTCTCTCCGCCGCCATTCTTCCACGGCACAGGGCCGCAGCCGGCAAGCACTGCACAGGCCAGAACCGCCGCAAAAATTTGCTTTTTCATATCGTCTCCTTTGCTGTAAAAAACGCGGAGCCCGCCGTGCGGGCTCCGCGCAGTTGAAAAGCCTCGCAGAGTCTGGAGATCAGTACGCCACGCCCCAGTAGATATCGGTCTTGCAGGGCTTGCCGCATACCGGGCAGGTACCCTCGGTACCACTCTGCTGGAGCGGCATGCAGCGGGAAGTGACGCCGGCACGCTCCTTCATGGCCAGCTCGCACTCCAGAGAACCGCACCACTTGGACCGCAGGAAGCCGCCCTTGCCCTCGGCGATGGTCTTGGCCTCCTCGGGGGTCTTGATGTCGAAGGTGTTCTCCTCCCGGTTTTTGAGGGCCATGGCGAAGAGGTTGTCATGGACAGCGTCCAGCAGCTCCTGCACCTTGCTCTCCAGCTCGCTGAGGGCCACAAACACCTTCTCGCCGGTATCCCGGCGGGCGATGACGCACTGTTCCTTCTCCAGGTCCTTGGGACCGATCTCCACCCGCAGGGGCACGCCCTTCATCTCATACTCGGCAAACTTCCAGCCGGGGGAGTTGTCGGAGTCATCCATCTTGGTGCGCACGCCGGCGACCTGCAGACGGTCCCGCAGAGCGGCGGCAGCATCCAGCACGCCAGGCTTGTGAGCCGCCACGGGGATCACCACCACCTGCACGGGGGCAATACGGGGCGGCAGTACCAGGCCGTTGTCGTCACCGTGGGTCATGATGATACCGCCGATCATCCGGGTGGAAACGCCCCAGCTGGTCTGATGGGGATGGTGGGGCTGGTTATCCTTGCCGGCAAAGGTAATGTCGAAGGCCTTGGCAAAGCCGTCGCCGAAGTAGTGGCTGGTGCCGGCTTGAAGCGCCTTGTGGTCGTGCATCATGCACTCCACAGTATAGGTCTCCTCAGCACCGTTGAACTTCTCCTTGTCGGTCTTGCGGCCCCGGATCACCGGCATGGCCAGGACATTTTCCATGAAGTCCGCATAGATGTTGAGCATCCGCATGGTCTCTTCCCGGGCCTCTTCTGCGGTGGCGTGCATGGTGTGGCCCTCCTGCCACAGGAATTCCCGGTGGCGCAGGAAGGGACGGGAGGTCTTTTCCCAGCGCAGCACGGAGCACCACTGGTTATAGAGCTTGGGCAGGTCCCGCCAGGAGTGGATGATATTGGCATAATGCTCGCAGAAAAGGGTCTCAGAGGTGGGGCGCACGCACAGGCGGTCCTCCAGCTTCTCGCTGCCGCCCATGGTGACCCAGGCGCATTCGGGAGCAAAGCCCTCCACGTGGTCCTTCTCCTTCTGGAGCAGGGACTCCGGGATCAGCACGGGGAGATACACGTTCTCATGGCCCGTGGCCTTGAAGCGCCGGTCCAGCTCCGCCTGGATGTTCTCCCAAATGGCGTAGCCATAGGGCCGGTAAATGAAAAGGCCCTTCACGGAGGTGTAGTCAATCAGCTCCGCCTTCTTGCACACATCCGTGTACCACTGGGCAAAATCCACGTCCCGGCTGGTAATCGCGTCTACTTGTCTTTTATCCTGTGCCATCGTCTCAAATCCTTTGCATTTTTTATCAAATCACTGGTATCCGTGTGTTTTCACTAAATTTATATTGTATCGGTGAACCACAGAAATGTCAAGGCATCGGCGGGAATCTCCCCCGGCAAATGAAACAAGCGGAGCGCATCTGCGCTCCGCTTGCCGGAATGGTTTCTTATTTGGCGTATTCGATGACCTTGGTCTCCCGCAGGACATGGACCTTGATCTGACCGGGATACTCCATTTCCTCCTCGATCTTCTTGGCCAAGTCCCGGGCCAGGATGACCATCTGGTCCTCGCTGACCTGCTCGGGCTTCACCATCACGCGGACTTCCCGTCCGGCCTGAATGGCATACGCCTTCTCCACGCCGTGGAAGGAGGTAGAGATGGCCTCCAGCTGCTCCAGGCGCTTGATGTAGTTCTCCAGATTCTCGCGCCGGGCGCCGGGCCGTGCAGCGGAAATGGCGTCCGCTGCCTGTACCAGGCAGGCCACGATGGTCCGGGGCTCCACATCATTGTGATGGGCCTCGATGGCGTGGATGATGTCATCCCGCTCCTTATACTTCCGGGCGAACTCCACGCCCAGAGCCACATGGGTGCCCTCCATCTCGTGGTCCACGGCCTTGCCCAGATCGTGGAGCAGTCCTGCCCGCTTGGCGGCCTGGACATCAGCGCCCAGTTCCGCCGCCATCATGCCGGCAATGTGGCTGACCTCGATGGAGTGCTGCAGCACATTCTGACCGTAGCTGGTCCGGTAATGGAGACGGCCCAGCATCTTCACCAGCTCCGGGTGCAGGTTCCGCACGCCGCACTCAAAGGTGGCGCGCTCACCCTCCGCTTTGATGGTGGCATCCACCTCACGGCGGGCCTTTTCCACCATCTCCTCAATGTGAGTAGGATGGATACGCCCGTCGGCGATGAGCTTTTCCAGTGCCAGGCGTGCAATCTCCCGCCGCACCGGCTCGAAACAGGAGACCGTGATGGCCTCCGGCGTGTCGTCAATAATCAGATCCACACCAGTCAGGGTCTCAATGGTGCGGATATTGCGGCCTTCCCGGCCGATGATACGGCCCTTCATCTCGTCATTGGGCAGGGGAACCACACTGACGGTCATCTCAGCCACCTGGTCGGCGGCGCACCGCTGGATGGCCTGCGCCACCACTTCCCGGGCGCGGGCCTCGCACTCTTCTTTCATCCGGGACTCGACCTCTTTGATCTTGAGGGCGGTCTCGTGGGTCACTTCCGCTTCCACTTGGGCAATCAGGTAATCCTTGGCCTCCTCAGCGGTAAAGCCGGAGATCTTCTCCAGCATCTCCGTCTGGCTGCGCTTGATGGCCTTGATCTCCTCGTTTTCCTTATCCGCGGCCGCGTGCTTCTGGGCAAGAGATTCCTCTTTCTTCTCAATGGCCTCGGTCTTGCGGTCCAGGTTTTCTTCCTTTTGCTGCAGGCGGTTTTCCTGCCGCTGCAGGTCAGCCCGGCGTTCCTTTACTTCCTTCTCATACTCGCTGCGGTTTTTTAAAATCTCTTCTTTGGCTTCCAGCAGTGCCTCTTTCTTCTTGGTTTCGGCGCTCTTGATGGCCTCATTGATGATGCGCGTTCCCTCTTCTTCTGCGCTTGAGATTTCCTTTTCGGAAACATTTTTCCGATAGCGAATACCGAGAGGGAAGCAAATCACACCGCCGACCACCAGCCCGATCAGGGCGGTGATGATGGGACTCATGATTCACATTCCTCCTGTTAAATCGGTATTGGTCGCTGTATCTGCAGATCAAACTGATCGCATGTGTCAGAAAACAATCGGACGGCACCCCTGCTGCCCTCCGATAATTATCCTTTTTTAGTTTAATCGTTCCACCGTTGCATGTCAAGAAAAAGTCGTGAATTTCCCCAAAGCAGGCGGCACCGTCTCTGAGTTTTTACCAAATATCGTCGGCGGCCAGATGCACCCATCGGCCGGATTACCCAATGTCGATGTATGCCGCTGCCGCGTACCCCACATATCCCTCGTAATGCACCACATACCATCCCTCCCATTCGCCGTAGACCGTGACCGTGGAACCGGCCGGCAGGTTTTCCAGAATGGCCCCGTCAGAGGAGGGGTAATCCCGCAGGTTCAGCGTTCCGTACTGAATGGCCACTGTGCCGGGAACCGGCGTCATGGGATAGATGAACGGCAGACCGAAAAACTCCGTCAGCGCCCGGGCCAGCTGCTGGGCAATGGCATCCAGATGGCCCTCCACCCACACGGCATCCTCATAGTTGTCATGATAGCCGATCTCCACCAGCACGGAGGGGAACCGGGGCTGACGCACTTCCCCCAGGGAGGTTGTGGCCCGGGTGGTAACCTGATTCGGCAGCGGGTAGATCTGCCGCAGCTGCTGGGCGATCAGCTCCGCCGCCCGCCGCCCGGCGCTGCTGCCGGGATAGTAAAACGCGATGATGCCCCGGTTTTCACCATAGCTGCCGGCACCGGATGCATTGGAGTGCAGGGCCAGATACAGATCATATTCCCCCTGGTTCGCCTCCCGGATGGAGGAGGCCGCCGTCATCTCCGGCCGGTTTCGCCGGTACTGGATGCCGTTGGAGCGCAAATAGGGCTCCAGCGCATCGGCCAGCAGATTCATGTTGTACTCCTCGGAACCGCTGCCGGTCACATACTGGTTCCACTCCTGCGTCGATGGACTCAGATAGATCATGGGCATAGAAATCCCTCCTTCTCCCCTATTTATATGGCATTTTTCCCCCGCATGTGATACACTGTTCCAGAAATGAAGCACCCTCAGAAAGTCCAATGGTAATAAGTCAAGAGGGAGACACAAGAAAAATTTGAGTAAAACAGTATGGAAACAGCTAAGTGGGCAGCAAAAAGGCAACACCAACCAAAGCCCT
>FR890847.1:0-2282 GCA_000436875.1 Oscillibacter sp. CAG:155
CTTTTTCTATTCGGGCCAGCATGGCTCCGCAGAAAGGCAGAGAGCCGCCAGGGAAAGTCGTTGGCCCGGCGGGCAGCCCGGAGCATTGGTTGACACAAAATGGAACAGTTTGTATAATTTAGGTAAAATTACGAAAAACAGCGTTCAGAGAGGGGAAAACAGATTGGACGGGAAACAGGACTTCAGCCGGGGCAGCATGGCCGGAAACATCCTCCGCATGGCCGTCCCCATGACCATCGCCCAAATGGTGAATGTGCTCTACAATGTGGTGGACCGCTTTTTCATCGGCCACATCGACGGGGCCTCCTCCCTGGCGCTGACCGGTGTGGGCATTGTGTTCCCCATCATCAGTGTGATCACGGCGTTTACCAACCTCTTCGGAATGGGCGGTGCGCCGCTTTGCTCCATCGCCCGGGGCAGAAAGGACCTGGAGCTGGCGGGCCGGATTCAGGGTTCCTCCTGCTACATGCTGGCGCTGACGGCGGCGGTGCTGACCGCGGTGGGCGTATTGTTCATGCGGCCCATTCTGGAGATCTTTGGAGCCAGTCCTGATACCTATTCCTACGCCCGGGACTATTTTTCCGTCTACATCTGGGGCACTCCCTTTGCCATGCTGGGCCTTGGCATGAATGGCTTTATCAACAGCCAGGGCTTCGGCCGGGTGGGCATGGTCACCATCACCGCCGGTGCCGTGGTGAACGCGGTGCTGGACCCGGTGTTCATTTTTGTACTCAATCAGGGGGTGCGGGGAGCCGCCATCGCCACGGTGGTCTCCCAGCTGGTGTCTGCACTGTGGGTGATGAAATTCCTGACAGGAAAGCGGGCGCTGATCCCTCTGCGCCGGGAGCAGATCCGCTGGCAGCCGGACATTTTAAAGGATACGGTGCAGCTGGGCTTCTCCCACTTCATCATGTCCTTTACCAACGCGGTCACCCAGTTCGCCTATAACTATGAGCTCCGGGCCCTGGGCGGCGACGTGCTGGTGGGGGCCATGACGGTCATCAACTCCGTGCGGGAGGTGGTCACTATGCCTGCCAACGGACTCACTGGCGGCGCGCAGCCGGTTTTGGGATATAACTACGGCGCCGGAGAGTATGACCGGGTCAAAAAGGGAATCCTCTTTATGACGGCGGTGTGCCTGGGATATATGCTGGTGGCCTGGGGCCTGGTCTTTGCTTTCCCCCATGAGCTGATGCGCCTGTTCACGGACAATGAGGAACTGGTGACGACGGGGGCCGGGATGCTGCACATCTATTTCTTCGGCTTTTGCTTCATGGCTTTCCAGATGTCCGGACAGGCCACCTTTACCGGACTGGGCAAGGCAAAGTTTGCCATCTTCTTTTCCCTGTTCCGGAAGGTGGCGCTGGTACTGCCGCTGATTTTCATTCTGCCGAGTTTCCTGGGGGTGGACGGCGTTTTGTGGTCGGAGCCCATCTCCAACCTGGTGGGCGGCAGCGCCTGTTTCCTGGTGATGATGCTGACCCTGTGGCGGAAGCTGTAAGAGAAAATGGAAAAAGAGCGGAGCGGGCCGGACTGCTCCGCTCTTTTGACCAGTATGAGCCGGCGGCGGACCGGGGAGACTGAACCGGAAAGAGAAAAGATTTTACCTAAATTTCATCTGGATTTTCTGGAAATTTTTTGCGGCAAATGTATGATAATCAAGATTGCAAGGAGGACAAAACTATGCTGTACGGCGTCATTGATATTGGTTCCAACACGATTCGCCTCATGATCTATCGGGTGGACAACGGAGCCATCCGCCCGGTTTTGAACAACAAGTTCGCGGCAGGGCTCGCCGGATATATCACGCCCAAGGGGAAGATGAGCAAGGATGGTATCCGAAAGGCGGTAGAGGTCCTTACGGAGCTGCGGACGGTCACGGAGCAGATCACGCTGGACGGGGTGTTTCCCTTCGGTACGGCGGCGCTGCGGAATATCACCAATACGCAGGAGGTCCTGGATGCCATCCAGGCGCAGAGCGGCTTTCAAGTGCGGGTCCTCTCCGGCGAGGAAGAGGCGGAATTTGACTACTACGGCGCCCTTCAGAGCACACCTCTGGACGGCGGCCTGCTGGTGGATGTGGGCGGCGGCAGCACGGAACTTGTGTATTTCACCAAGCGGCGGGCAGTGCTGGGGGTCTCGTTGCCCATCGGCTCGCTGACACTCTACAACCGCTTCGTGGATGGAATCCTGCCCAGCCGGGGAGAGGTACGGAAGATCGAGGCGGAGGCCGCCGCCCAGATCGAGGCCGCCCGGCTGCACATCCGCAGCGGCGCCGCCAA
>FR890847.1:2391-33908 GCA_000436875.1 Oscillibacter sp. CAG:155
GACACCTCCTTCTATGGGGATTTCCTCTCCCAGATGGAGATGGGCCCTGAAAAGCTCACCGGGCGCATCCTCAAGATTGCGCCGGAGCGCATCCACACCATCACGCCGGGGGTGGCGGTGCTCCATACGGTGGCAAAGACCTTCGGCTGCCGCACAGTGGTCACCAGTCCCTACGGTGTGCGGGAGGGATACCTTTACTATTTGCTCAAAGAAAGGGGCATACTGCATGGAAAGCAGTCGTGAAGCCGTGTATACCCAAAACCGGGAGCTGTCCTGGCTCCGGTTCAATGATTCTGTTCTCTCAGAGGCTATGGACGAGAGCGTTCCCCTGCTGGAACGGCTGAAGTTCATCAGTATCTTTACCAGCAACCTGGACGAGTTTTTCATGATCCGGGTGGGCAGCCTCCACGATCTGGAGACGCTGGGAAGCTCCTCTGTGGACAAAAAGTCCGGCATGACTGCCACGGAGCAGCTCCGGGCGATCTACGAGGCGGTGGGGCCGCTGTACGAGAAGCGGGAGCGGGTTTTCCGGGACGTGGAGCAGCAGCTGCGGCTTCACGGGGTCTATCAGCTCTCCGCCGGAGAACTGGGGACGGCGGAGCAGAAATATCTGCGGCACTACTTTGACGAAAACCTGGCACCGATCCTCTCCCCCCAGATCATCGATACCCATCACCCCTTCCCCCATCTGCAAAACAAGGTCATCCACGTGGGTGCCCGCCTGCGGCGCAAGGGAAAGGAAGTCCTGGCGCTGATTCCGGTGCCTGCGGCGGCGCCGGATGTGGTGTTCCTGCCCGGCAGTGATGTGCGCTGCATCCCCACGGAGCAGATCCTGCTCTCCCGGCTCTCCACCGTTTTTTCCACGTATACAGTGGAGGAAGCCACGGCATTCTGCGTTACCCGCAACGCCGACATCAACCCTGAGGACGAGGCTTTCGACTTTGACGACGACTTCCGGGGAAAGATGCGCAAGGTGCTGGGCAAGCGGCGGCGGCTGGACCCCGTGCGGCTGGAGTACAGCGGCGCCGTCAGCGAACCGTTCCTCACGGCGCTTTGCGAGCGGCTGTCCCTGCGCAGAGATCAGACCTACCGCACCGACATGCCCATGAAGCTGGGGTATGTCTTTTCCCTGGCGGACCGGCTGGCGGAAAACAAGCGGCGGACGCTGTTCTATCCCCCCTTCCATCCCCAGATGCCGTCCTGCGTACGGAGCGGGGAGACCATGACCCATCAGATCCGCCAGCACGACCTGCTGCTCTCCTACCCCTTTGAGAGCATGGACCCGTTTTTGCGGCTTTTGAAGGAGTCCGCCTCCGACCCGGCAGTGGTGTCCATCAAGATCACCATCTACCGTCTGGCGAAGCGGGCCAAGCTGGTGGATTACCTGTGCCAGGCGGCGGAAAACGGCAAGGACGTCACCGCGCTCATTGAGCTGCGGGCCCGATTCGATGAGCAGAACAATATCGACTGGTCCGAGCGGCTGGAGGACGCAGGGTGCACAGTGATCTACGGCTTTGAGGACTACAAGGTCCACTCCAAGATCTGCCTCATTACCCGGCGGGAGCGGGGGGAGATCCGCTTTTTGACCCAGGTGGGCACTGGAAACTACAATGAAAAGACCGCTGCCATGTATACGGACCTGTCCCTCATGACCGCCAGTCAGGACATCGGTGCCGATGCCAATGAGTTCTTTAAGAACATGGCCATCGGCAATCTGGAGGGACACTATCGTCATCTGCTGGTGGCGCCGGTATCCCTCAAGCAGCGGGTGATCGAGGAGATCGACCGGGAGATCACCAAGGGCCCGGAAGGACGCATCCTCATCAAGATCAACTCCCTGACGGACCTGGACCTCATTGAAAAGCTCAAGCAGGCCAGCTGCGCCGGCGTGCAGATCCGGATGATCGTCCGGGGCATCTGCTGCCTGCTGCCCGGCATTCCGGGGCGGACGGAGCACATTGAGATCATCAGCATCGTGGGCCGCTTCCTGGAGCACTCCCGGGTCTACTGCTTCGGCAGCGGAACAGAGGAACGGATGTACATCGCCTCGGCGGACTTTATGACCCGCAACACGGAGCGGCGGGTGGAGATCGCCTGCCCCATTACCGAGGCGCCCGTCCGGCAGAAAATCCACAAAATCCTGGATGCCTGCCTGCGGGATACCCTGAAGGCCCGGATCATGGGACCGGATGGCACCTATACCCGCCGGGTCCCGGAGCCCCGGTTTGACTGCCAGCAGTATCTGCTGGAGGAGGCGCTGCGGGAGGCGCCTGCCCAGGAGACAGAGGGGGAGACCACTCCCGCCGGAGGCGGTCTGCGGAGCCTGCTGGGCCGGCTGTTCCGGCGGAGCTGACACCGGTCCCACTTCAGGACGGAGCACGGATTTTCCGGGCTCCGTCCAACTTTTCAAAAGGCAGGGACGGATGGGAATTTTTCTATGGACAGCGGCTCTGTTCCGGGGTATCATAGCACATGACCCGGCGCGGCAGGCCTGCAGCATTTCTTGACGGGCCCCAGAGATCGCGCCGAAGAGTCTTTACAGCAAATGAACGCAGGATGTGCTAGGATAGAGCGTGTCCAGAGCGTTTGAAAGGAGCCTGATCCGGGCGATGAAACTGCAGTTTGGGGAAGAAACCCCTCCCCTCTGGAGAAGAGGACAAATCTCACCGGCGCGCGTCATCATTCTGGGCTTTTTGCTGCTGATTTTTGGGGGCACGCTGCTGCTGATGCTCCCCTGGTCCACCAGGACGCCGGGCGGCGCCAATTTTTTGGATGCGCTGTTCACCTCCACCTCCGCCACCTGCGTGACCGGACTGGTGGTTCACGATACCGTGGGATACTGGTCCGGATTCGGACAGGCGGTGATCTTGCTGCTGATCCAGATCGGCGGCATGGGCGTGGTGACGGTGGCCGTGGCCCTCTTCATCTTCTCCGGACGGCGGATCGGCCTCAAGGAGCGCTGGGTGATGCAGGAGTCCATCTCCGCGCCCCAGGTGGGCGGCATCATCCGCATGACGGGCTTTATCCTCCGCACGGCCCTGATCATTGAGGGCGTGGGGGCTTTGCTGCTGGCCCTGCGGTTCTGCCCGCAATTCGGCCTGTGGAAGGGCATTTGGTACGGGGTGTTCCATGGGGTGTCCGCCTTTTGCAACGCGGGCTTTGACCTGATGGGCAGTGAGGTCCCCTATTCCTCCCTGACCGCCTATGGAGCAGACCCGCTGGTGTGCGTGACGGTGGCACTTTTGATCATTGTGGGCGGCATCGGCTTTTCCACCTGGCAGGATATTGCCGGAAATGGATGCCGCCTGCGGCAGTACCGGCTGCAAAGCAAACTGATCCTGCTCACCACCTTCCTGCTGCTCCTTGCCGGGACGCTGTATTTTGCCTGCTACGAATTCCGTCTGCCCCAGTGGGCGGACATGGACCCGGGTGAGCGGGTGCTGGCGGCCTTCTTCCAGTCCGCCTCCCCCCGGACGGCGGGCTTCAATACCGTGGACCTGACGCAGATGAGCGAATTGGGCCGTCTGGTGACCATTCTGCTCATGCTTACCGGCGGTTCGCCGGGGTCCACCGCCGGCGGCTTCAAGACTACCACGCTGGCGGTGCTGCTTCTGAGCGCGTGGGCGGTGTTCCGGCGCCGTAGCAGCGCCGAGTGCTTTGGCCGGCGGCTTCCCGAAGCGGTGCTGCGCAATGCCAGTGCCATCTTCTGGCTCTACCTGACCCTCTTTTTCCTGGGCGGGGCACTGATCTGCTGCATCGACGGGGTTGCGTTGCTGGACGCACTGTTTGAATCGGCCTCCGCCATCGGTACGGTGGGGCTGTCCATCGTGGGCACTGCCAATCTGTCCGCGCCGTCCCGCCTGATTTTGATTTTTCTCATGTACTTTGGCCGGGTAGGCGGCCTGACCATGATCTACGCTGTGACAGCGGGCACGTTGAATCTGTCGTCTCAATATCCCCAGGAATCGGTGACCGTGGGATAAGAAAGGAAGCATTTCATGAAAAAGTCTGTATTGCTGATCGGCCTTGGCCGGTTTGGACGGCACATGGCCCAGAAACTGCAGGAACTGCACCATGAGGTGCTGGCCATCGACAAAGATGAACAGCGGGTCAACGACGCGCTGCCTTTTGTCACCAACGCCCAGATCGGAGACGGGACCAATGAGCAGTTTGTCCGGTCACTGGGCGTGCGGAACTTTGATCTTTGCGTGGTGGCCATCGGCGACGATTTCCAGAGTTCTCTGGAGACCACGGCCCTTCTGAAAGAGTGCGGTGCCCCCTTCGTGGTATCCCGGGCGGCCCGGGATGTCCACGCCAAGTTTTTGCTGCGCAACGGCGCCGACGATGTGATCTACCCCGAGCGGCAGATGGCCTCCTGGTCCGCTGTGCGCTACACTGCCGACCATGTCTTCGACTATGTGGAGCTGACACCGGAGTACTCCATTTTTGAGACCGGTGTGCCCCGGTCCTGGGTGGGAAAGACCGTGGTGGACCTGGCGGTGCGCCAGCGTTACCGGATCAACATCCTGGCCACCCGCAGCAACGACGTGCTGGAACCGCTGCCGGGGCCGACCCACTGCTTTTCCGAGAACGAGACCATTTTTGTTCTGGGGTCCAACAAGGATGTGCAGAAATTCCTTCAGATCACGTGAAAAAGTGCCGCCCTGCCGGTACAAAAACGGGAAAGGCCTCAGGCCTTTCCCGTTTTTACTATATGACAGCCGGGGCAGCGCACCCCGGCGGCAACAGCTCAGCAGCACGCACAGGCCCGGCGGATGTCGGTGGCGGTGATCTGCGGGGGGATGCTCATGGTCATGGCACCGCTGTACTCGATGCAGACACACTCCCCCACAGAAAAGCAGCAGGCCCGGGGCGTGTGTACCAGGACTTCCTGACAGGTGCAGGTGTCGCAGACCAGGAGATCGCAGCAGCAGACCCGCAGGATCTTTGCGGTCATCGTGGTGAGCGTCGGGGTTTCTTCCATGCTTGTTACCTCCAAATCAAATGGACTGTGCTCCATCCTATGCGGCCGGAAGCGGGAGGTGCCGCATCGGGAAACGGCTGCTGGTTATCTGCAGAAACGATAGCCGGTTGATGAAAGTTTCACACTAGCGGTATTTTGGAGTGGATGGTATAATAATAACCAGAGAATGGGCGAAGAACTCTTGCAAAACTGTGCAAATGGACAAAAAATAAGGGGTGCGTGTTTCGGGAAAAGAGGACAATAAGGAGGTACATCATGGAGACTCTGGAGAAAAAGGGAAAAGGTTCCGCATTGCTTCCGTTCCTGCTGTTCATCATTATCTACCTGGGCGCCGGCCTGTATTTTCAGGCCAAGGGGGTGGAAATGGCCTTCTACCAGTTCCCCTCTGTGACCGCCATGTTCATTGCGGTGCTGCTGGCCTTCTGTATGGGCAAGGGCAGCATTGACGAAAAGTTCGCAATCTTTGCTAAGGGCGCGGCCAATGAAAACGTCTTGACCATGCTCATGATCTTCATCCTGGCCGGCGCATTTTCCACCGTGGCCAGCGCCATGGGCGGCGTGGACTCCACGGTGAATCTGGGACTGAGCGTGATTCCCGTCCACTTCCTGGCGGCGGGCGTGTTTGTGATCTCGGCCTTTATGGGCACCGCCACCGGCACCTCCGTGGGTACCATCAGCGCCATCGTCCCCATCGCCGTGGGCGTGGCGGACAAGGGCGGACTGAGCCTGCCGCTGTGCGTGGGCGCCTGCGTGGGCGGCGCCATGTTCGGCGACAACCTGTCCATGATCTCCGATACCACCATTGCCGCCACCCGTACCCAGGGCTGCCAACTGCGGGACAAGTTCCGGGTGAACTTCTTCATTGCTTTGCCGGCGGCGCTGGTCACTATCGTGCTGCTGCTGATCCTGGGCCGGCCGGAGACCGTGGTCCCCATGGATGAGCTGACCTTCAATATCATCAAGGTGCTGCCCTATCTGGCGGTTTTGATCCTGGCCCTCATCGGATTGAACGTCTTTTTGGTGCTGGTCATCGGCATCTTCTCCGCCGGCATCATCGGCCTGGCACTGGGCGATCTGACGATCGCCACCTTTGCCCAGAGCATCTATGACGGCTTCACTGGCATGAACGAGGTGTTCTTCCTCTCCCTGTTCTGCGGCGGCATGTCGGAGATGATCGCTCACAACGGCGGCATCACCTGGCTCATCGAAAAGCTCAGCCGGATGATGAAGGGCAACAAGTCCGCCCAGGTGGGCATCTCGGCACTGGTGTCCCTGGCGGACTGTGCCACTGCCAACAACACGGTGGCCATCATCGTCAGCGGCAATGTGGCCCGGGATATGAGCCGGCAGTATAAGGTGGATCCCCGCCGGACCGCGTCGCTGCTGGACGTGTTCTCCTGCGTGTTCCAGGGTCTGATCCCTTGGGGTGCCCAGCTGCTGGCTGCAGCTAGTCTGACCACCGTGACCAGCGGCGTGACCATGAGCCCCGCAGAGTTTTTGCCCTACATGTGGTACTGCTGGATTCTGGCGGTGTTCGGCGTGTTGTCCATCTTTATCCCCTATGCCGATGGCATCTGCCGTAAGGACCCCTGGAATTGGGAGTATGACGTGTCGGAGTCCGGCGTGGCGGCGAAGAAGGCTGCCATGGACGCCGCAGAGAAAGCCTGATGAATATGGAAAAAGCGGACGCCGTGCCGGCGTCCGCTTTTTGCCTTGTAATAGTTACTCTGTAAATCCGAATTGCTGCAGTTCTTTGGTAAATGCAATGGAATCAGTGAGTGCCTGCTCCAGAAGGCGGATGAACCCCTCCGTCTGTGCCGAGAGCTTCCCGTTTTTGATGTGAATCCATCCCAGGTGGATGCAGGTCTTTCCCTCCAGAGGAATGGTGATGACAGAGGGATTGGATACCGGCTGAGACAAAAGGCCGCTGCCGGTGGTAAAGGCGTCGGTCCGGGCCAGGACATACATGGCGGTGGCGCGGTTGCTGACGCTGATGCACTTGGCCGGCTTTTTCAGAGAGACCATGGGGTATTCCTCAAAAAAATCCGAGGCCACACCCTGGTCGTGGTCAAAGGCCACGTAGGGATAGCCGTCCAGATCTTCCTCGGTCACGCTGGTCAGATGTGCCAGCGGGTGTCCTGTGCGTACGTAGATGCATGGGGAGACTGCGGCCAGCTCATGGAACGCAAGATCCCGGGAGTCCAGCAGGCGGCGGATGATCTTTTCCGTCAGGTCCGTCAGGCAGATGATCCCCACGTCCGAGCGGTGATCGTATACATCGTCGATCACGGCGTCCATGCCGGTCTCCCGAATAGAGAAGTGGTACCGGTTTTCCTCCGCCGCGTCCAGCAAGCGCAAAAACGCATCCACGCAGAAGGGATATCGCTGGCTGGAGACGGAAAAGCGCATGGGCGCATCATTCCGGGACTCACCATACAGACTCTCCACCCGATGCTTCTGCTCCAGGAGCGAGACCGCATAGCTGAGAAACTCCTTGCCCTCCTGGGTGAATTCCACGCCCCGGTTGCTGCGGGCGAAAATGCGGATGCCAAGCTCCTGTTCCAGTTCCCGCACAGCGGTGGAAATCCCGGATTGGGATAAAAAGAGCTTTTGGGCCGCTTTGTTGATCGAGCCGCACTTGGAGATTTCCACCACGTATTCCAGCTGCTGAAAGGTCATACACGAGGCTCCTTTCCGCGTTCCTTTTTCCGTTTGTTAGTGACATTATAGGGCAGGAAGCACGGCGCTGTCAAATGGCTATCGCAAAAACTGTGAGCGGATTGCGTAAAACGTATATTAACCACTTTCCGCAAAGCATGCTATCATAATAGGTAGAAATAGATGAATCATCTGTTGAGCTCCCTGGAAAACATGTGCAACATCACCATTTGTCCGTGCCTGCTCTGAAAAACCCCCCATTCTCTCTTCATGCATCGCACACCGTCCATCCCATCGCCTGAATCACAAAAAAATGATAGCAAAGATGTTTGCCCGCTGCTGTATACGCAGCCGGGCCCGATGAAGAAAGGAAGGCATTTCTATGAATACGGAGAAGAAGCTCGGTTTCGCCACACGTCAGATCCATGCCGGCAAGGTGGAAAACGCTGCCGGTTCCCTGTGTGCTCCCATTTATCAGACGTCCACATTTGCCTTCTCCACGGTGGAGCAGGGCGGCGCCCGGTTCGCCGGGAAAGAGGGCGGCTACATCTACACCCGGCTGGGGAATCCATCCCTGGCGGCGGTAGAGGCAAAGCTGGCATCCCTGGAGGGCGGCGAGGCCGCGATGGCTGCTGCGTCCGGTATGGGCGCCATCTCCTCCGCTCTTTGGAGCGCGGTGGTGGGCGGCGATGAGATCGTGGCGGATGAAACGCTGTATGGCTGCACCTACGCACTGCTCAACCACGGTATGAGCAAGTTCGGCGTGAAGGTGACGCTGACGGATCTGTCCAACATTGAAAATCTCAAGAAACATCTTACCGACAAGACCAAGGTGGTCTACTTCGAGACCCCCTGCAACCCCACGCTGAAGCTGCTGGACATTGAGCTGATCGCCAAGACGGCCCACGCCTTCAACCCCGAGATCCGGGTCATCGTGGACAACACCTTCTGCACGCCGTATCTGCAGCAGCCGCTGCGCTGGGGCGCCGACGTGGTGGTCCACAGCGCGACCAAGTACCTCAACGGCCATGGCGACGTGATCGCGGGCATGGTAGTCGGCAAAGAGGACTTCATCACCCAGTGCCGCATGTTCGGTCTGAAGGATATGACCGGCGCGGTTATGAGCCCCTTTGATGCGTTCCTGATCGCCCGGGGATTGAAGACGCTGGATATCCGGATGGAGCGTCACTGCGCCAATGCGCGGAAGGTTGCGGAGTTCTTCGCGGGCCACCCCGCCGTGGCGAAGGTGTACTATCCTGGTCTGGACTCCTTCCCGGGCCATGAGATCGCTGAAAAGCAGATGCGTCTGCCCGGCGGAATGATCTCCATCGAGCTCAAGGCCGACAAGGCCACTACCGCCGCTGCGCTGAACAAGCTGCAGCTTTGTACCATCGCTGTCTCCCTGGGCGACGCCGAGACGCTGGTGGAGCATCCTGCCACCATGACCCATTCCACTTACACCGCCGAGGAGCTGGCCGCTGCCGGTATCTCTGAGGGCCTGGTGCGGGTCAGCGTGGGCCTGGAGGACCCCGAGGACATCATCGACGATTTCCGTTCCGTGCTGGATGCACTGGTGTAAGGAGGCCGGAGAGGGTCCTATCGTAAAAGGCAACAGGCGCCGGGCCGCTTCCAATCGGAGCGGCCCGGCGATTTTTAAGCAGCAGGCGGTAAAGCTGCGGAATTTATCAGGAAAAGCCGGCAGAGACTTTTTCTCCAACCGCTGCAAAACGATTACGCTCCAAACACCTCTTGCTGCACAGCAGATGGTGTGTTTATATGAGAGACAAACCCTGCGGAAATCAGAAGACGTCTTAAAAAAGGGAAAAGCTGGAAAGAAAGCGGCGCTTGCGAGGATGAAAACCTGTCTGACTGCTTGCCTGAAAACCAATTGGATCGTAAAAAACGGCAAAATTTCACCTCTTTACCCTACAAAAGCGGTCGAATCTGGGCAGATTGACGAAATGTGCTGCGGAGTGGGCACATCCAAAAAAGTGTCCTAAAATTTTACGGGCGTGTGCTGAGTGCAACGAACTGTCCTTGATACAAAGACGTTTCGTCATAATTTAGTATTTCCGATAAAAACATTTGGAGGAATTGTGCATTGTGTTTGGCTCGAATTACGATATAATTTCTTTGTAAAGCAAAATAAACAAAAAACTCCAGCTGGTAAAACGTCCGTGTGTAAAAACTGACGAGAAAAGGAGAAATTGAAATGCTTACATTGGAAATGATCCAAGATGCACAAAAGGCACTGAAGGGGATCGCAAGAAAGACGCCCCTGGATGCTGCTCCGAAGATCGGCGAGAATATTTATATTAAGGCAGAGAACCTGCAGCTGACCGGCGCGTTTAAGCTGCGTGGTGCTTACAACAAGATCCGCTCCCTGACCAAGGAAGAGGCATCCCACGGCGTGATCGCCTGCTCCGCCGGCAACCATGCCCAGGGCATTGCCCTTTCCGCCACCAAGCTGGGCATCAAGTCCATCATCTGCATGCCCGCCGGCGCCCCCATCAGCAAGGTGGAGGCCACCAAGAACTACGGCGCGGAAGTGGTGCTGGTCCCCGGTGTTTACGATGACGCTGCCCGCGAGGCTGACCGCCTGGCCAAGGAACACGGCTACACCTTCGCCCATCCCTTCAACGATCCGTACGTCATGGCCGGCCAGGGCACCATCGGCCTGGAGATCCTTGAGCAGCTGCCCGAGGTGGATCAGGTGGTCTGCCCCATCGGCGGCGGCGGACTGATCAGCGGCATCGCGCTGGCCATCAAGAGCCTGAAGCCTTCCTGCAAGGTCATCGGCGTACAGGCTGCCACCGTGCCTTCCATGTATGAGTCCTGCAAGGCCGGCAAAATCGTGACCGTGCCCGACGGCGAGACGCTGGCCGACGGCATCCACGTGCTCACTCCCGGCAACATGACCTTTGAGATGTGCCAGAAGTACGTCGACGAGATCGTCACCGTCACCGAGGACGAGATCGCGGCCGCCATCCTGGCTCTGGTGGAAGGCCAGAAGACCGTCGCCGAGGGCGCTGGCGCCACGCCTGTGGCCGCCTGCATGTTCGGCAAGGTGGATACTTCCAATAAGAAGACTGTGTGTGTCGTCTCCGGCGGCAACGTGGATGTCACCACGCTCTCCCGCATCATCACCAAGGGCCTGACCAAGTCCGGTCGGATCGCTGAGATCACCACCAAGGTAGCGGATAAGCCCGGCAACCTGATCCAGGTGCTGCAGGTGGTGTCCGATTGCGGCGCCAACATCCTCAGCGTCAACCACGAGCGTGAGGCCAAGAACTCTGACGTGGGTGCCTGCCTGGTGACCATGGTTCTGGAGACCCGGAATGAGGAACACGTGGCTCAGATCGAGGACGCTCTGCGTGCCAAGGGTTATTCTTTGCAGGATTAATCATCCCGCAAAAATAAAATAAAAGGAGGGGGATCTCCGGTGTAGAGTCCGGAGGTCAAGAAACATGGAAAAGAAAAAGAAGAAGCTCGGCCTGCTCCCCAAGCTGCTCATCGCCATTGTTTTGGGCTTGGTCATCGGCACCATCTGCCAGAAGATCGGCAGTGCCGGCGAGCTGATCATTCAGATCGGCGCAACTTACAACAGTATTTTCGGTAACTTCCTGAACTTCTGCATTCCCCTGATCATCATCGGTTTCGTGGTTCCCGGCATCGCGGATCTGGGTACCGGCGCAGGCAAGACCCTGGCCGCTACCACCGGCGTTGCCTATCTCTCCACCATCATTGCCGGTTCTCTGGCGTTTGCCGTGGACATGGCCCTGTTCCCCAGCCTGGTGCATGCTGACATGTTCATGGCAGATGCCCAGAACGCGGAAGAGACCGCACTGACCGGCCTGTTCACCATTGAGATGCCCCCCATCATGGGCGTTATGGAAGCTCTGCTGATCTCCTTCATCCTTGGCCTGGGCCTGACCCTGATCAAGAATGATACGTTGAAGCTGGCCATTAAGGACTTCTCCGAGATCGTCACTAAGCTGGTCGGCGGCGTTGTGATTCCCCTGCTGCCCTTCCACGTCTATGGTATCTTTGCAAAGCTCACCTATGCCGGTACCATCGTTGAGCTGATGACCTCCTTCATCAAGGTCTTCGCCGTGATTCTGGTTCTGCACTGCGTCATCCTGCTCTTCCAGTACACCGTGGCCGGCACGACCGCCAAGAAGAATCCCTTCAGCCTGATCAAGAACATGATCCCGGCTTACACCACCGCTATCGGCACCCAGTCCTCCGCCGCCACCATCCCCGTGACCGTGGAGTGCACCAAGAAGAACGGTGTTGCCGATTCTATCGCGGAGTTTGTCTGCCCCCTGTGCGCGACCATTCACCTGTCCGGTTCCACCATCACCCTGACCAGCTGCTCCATCGCTGTCATGATGATGATGGGTCAGCCCGTCACCTTCGCCAAGATGTTCCCCTTCATCCTGATGCTGGGCATCACGATGGTGGCTGCCCCCGGCGTCCCCGGCGGTGCTGTTATGGCAGCTCTGGGTATCCTGCAGTCCATGCTGGGCTTTGATGAGACCATGCAGGGCCTGATGATCGCTCTGTACATCGCTCAGGACTCCTTCGGCACGGCTTGCAACGTCACCGGCGACGGTGCCATCGCTGTGTTCATGGATGCTCTGACCAACAAGAACAAGAAAAAGCAGCACGCATAAACATGCTCTCCCTGCTTGTCCGCGCCCTCGGAAACGGGGGCGCGGACAAGCGAAAATGTTTAAAGCAAAAACCTTGAACCAATAGGAGGATCAATTATGTTTCAGGTTACTTCCACCCCCAATGCTCCTGCCGCCATCGGTCCTTATTCTCAGGGCATTACCGCCAACGGCTTCCTGTTCGCTTCCGGCCAGGTGCCCCTGATGCCCGGCAGCGGCGAAGTGGTGGGAACCACCATTGAAGAGCAGGCTGACCGCGCCTGCAAGAACATCCAGGCGATTCTGGAGGCAAACGGCCTGACCTTCGAGGACGTGGTCAAGACCACCTGCTTCCTGGCAGATATGGGCGACTTCGGCGCCTTCAATGCCGTGTATGAGAAGTACTTTGTCAGCAAGCCCGCACGTTCCTGCGTGGCGGTGCGCGAGCTGCCCAAGAAGGTGCTCTGCGAGGTGGAGATCATCGCCGCCTTCCCGGAGAAATAATTTGTAAACAAGTGTGAAGAGGAAATAAAGGAGGATCAGTACATGAAAGACATCGTAGAGATCCGCTGGCACGGCCGTGGCGGCCAGGGCGCAAAGACTGCGTCGCTGCTGCTGGCGGACGCCGCCTTCAACACCGGCAAGTACGTCCAGGGCTTCCCGGAGTACGGCCCGGAGCGGATGGGCGCTCCCATTACTGCGTATAACCGCATCAGCTCCGAGCGGAGCACGGTGCATTCCAATATCTACTACCCCGACTATGTGGTGGTGGTGGACGAGACGCTGATCGGGCCCGTGGATGTGACCGCAGGTTTGAAGAAGGAAGGCGCCATTGTCATCAACTCCAGCAAGAGCCCGGCGGAGATCCGTCCCCTGCTCAAGGGCTATGAGGGCAAGGTGTGCACCATCGACGCCGGCAAGATCAGCGAGGAGGAGCTGGGCAAGAACTTCCCCAACACCCCCATGCTGGCAGCCATCGTGAAGGTGACCGGCGTGATCGGCGAAGAGGAGTTCATCAAGGATATGGAAGGCTCCTTTAAGCACAAGTTCGCCAGCAAGCCCCAGGTGATTGAAGGAAACATGCGCGCGCTCAAGCGCTCTTTGGAGGAGGTGCAGGTAGGATGAGCCATCTGGCAAAGGATATGACCCCCGACGTGACCTGGAAGGAGATCACCCCGGGCTGCAACATTTATGAGGGCGGAACTTCCGCCACCGTGGAGACCGGCGACTGGCGTACCATGAAGCCCGTCATCGACTGGGACAAGTGCAAGCAGTGCCTGCTGTGCGCCCCCGTGTGCCCGGATATGTCCATTCCCGTGGGCGCCGACGGCAAGCGCGGCGATTTTGACTACTTCTTCTGCAAGGGCTGCGGCATCTGCGCGAACGCCTGCCCCTTCGGGGCCATCACCATGGTCAAGAACACGAAATAAGGAGGGGAAGGAACATGGGTATCAGAGAAAGACTTTCCGGCAACGAGGCCGTTGCCTATGCAATGAAGCAGATCAACCCCGATGTGATGGGCGCATACCCCATTACGCCGTCCACGGAGATCCCCCAGTACTTCTCCGCGTATGTGGATAACGGGGAAGTGGACACCGAGTTCATCGCCGTTGAGAGCGAGCACTCCGCCATGTCCACCTGCATCGGTGCCGAGGCTGCCGGCTGCCGCGCCATCAGCGCGACTTCTTCCTGCGGTCTTTGCTACATGACCGAGATGCTGTACGTGGCCGCTTCCGACCGTCTGCCCATCACGCTGGCGGTTTCCTGCCGTGCCCTGTCCGGCCCCATCAACATCAACAACGACCACTCCGACGCCATGGGCGTGCGGGATGCCGGCTGGCTGATGCTGTTCGCCGAGACCAATCAGGAGGCCTATGATAACTACCTGCAGGCCATGCGGATCGCCGAGGCGGTGAGCCTGCCCATCATGATCTGCCAGGACGGCTTTATCACCTCCCACGCCATCGAGAACATCGAGCTGGTGGAGAATGACAAGGTCAAGGCGTTCGTGGGCGAGTACCATCCCAAGCACTTCCTGCTCAACAAGGACGAGCCCATGGCAGTGGGTGCCTACGCCACCCCCGTGTACTACATGGAGGCCAAGCGTCAGCAGGCCCAGGCCATGATGGATGCCAAGGACGTCATCCGCAAGGTCGGCGCCGAGTTCGGCGAGATGACCGGCCGTACCTATGGCCTGATCGAGAAGTTCATGATGGACGACGCTGAAGAGGCTATCGTCATCATCGGCTCCTCCGCCGGCACCGCCAAGGAAGCCATCCGCGAGCTGCGCGCTCAGGGCAAGAAGGTGGGCCTCATCAAGATCCGCTCCTTCCGTCCCTTCCCGTCGGAGGACATCTGCGAGGCGCTGAAGAATGTGAAAGCCTTCGCCGTCATGGACAAGGACGACAGCTTCAACGCCCACTGCGGCCCCATGTTCGCAGAGGTGAGCGCCTCCTTGTATGCCGCCGGCATCAGCGCCCCCAAGGGCATCAACTACATCTACGGCCTGGGCGGCCGCGACGTGCGTGTGGAGAGCATCCAGCACGTGTTCGCGGAGCTGGAGAAGATCGCGGCGACCGGCGAGACCGGTGAGACGTACCGCTATCTGGACGTCCGGGAATAAGGAGGGAGAAGCATCATGAGCTACAATCTGAAAGAAAATGTCATGAAAGAGGACCGTCTGTCCGGCGGTCACAGAATGTGCGCTGGCTGCGGCTCCCCCATTGCGGTGCGGACGGTGCTGCGCGCCCTGAATCCTGAGGATCACGCGGTTGTGTGCTCCGCCACCAGCTGCCTGGAGGTCTCCACCTTCATGTATCCTTACACGGCGTGGAAGGACAGCTTCATCCACAACGCCTTCGAGAACGCGGGTGCCACCATCTCCGGCGTGGAGACGGCCTACCGTGCCATGAAGAAGCGGGGCAAGATCGACGAGACCTGGAAGTTCATCGCCTTCGGCGGCGACGGCGGTACCTATGATATCGGCTTCCAGTCCCTGTCCGGCGCCATGGAGCGCGGCCACGACATGGTGTATGTGTGCTACGATAACGAAGCTTACATGAACACCGGCATCCAGCGTTCTTCCTCTACGCCCCACTTCGCCGACACCACCACCACCCCCGTGGGCAAGGCGATTCCCGGCAAGCCCCAGCAGAAGAAGAACCTGACCAAGATCATGGTGGCTCACGGCATCCCCTATGTTGCCCAGACCACTTTCATCGGCAACTTCAAGGACATCTCCGAGAAGGCCCACAAGGCCATCTACACCCCCGGTGCAGCCTTCCTGAATGTGATGGCTCCCTGCCCCCGCGGCTGGCGCTATCCCTCCGAGAAGATGATGGAAGTCACCAAGATGGCCGTTGAGACCTGCGTGTGGCCTCTGTACGAAGTCGTGGAGGGCAAGTACATCCTCAGCTACAAGCCGAAGGAGAAGAAGCCCGTTGAGGAGTATCTGAAGATGCAGGGCCGCTTTGCCCACATGTTCAAGCCCGGCAACGAGTGGATGATCGAAGAGACCCAGAAGGAAGTGGACCGCAACTGGGAAGAGCTCCTCAAGCTCTGCGATATGTAAAAAGCCGCCCCCTTCCGGGACCTGACGAAAGAAAACATTCCCCTGTGACCTACGGTCACAGGGGAATGTTCTTATATGTAGGGTCAGACATGGGAAGTGGGAGCGCGCTTTTGCCGCAAGACGCCCCGCAGCCACAGAAGGTCCTCCGGACCGATCACCCGCAGCAGTGTCCAGAGAAAGAGAAGCATCAAAAGATAGCAGCTTCCGGACAAGGCCAGCCCTACAACACTGCCGCTTTGCGGCAGACAGAATTGCACCAGTGCAGCCGCCCCGGCACAGAAAATGGCCCGCACAGCAGGAGCGGGTTGGACTCGGATGCCGGAGACGAGAATCAGACGGCGGAAACTGAGCAGGAAATTCACCAGATGCGTGACGGCGAAGCTGAGGAAGTAGCCGCTCAGTCCCCATCGGGGCAGCAGGAACCACAAGATGGCCACATCCAGAAAAGAAGTCAGAAGGTTGTATCGGGCATTGGCATCCTGATGCCCAAGTCCTTTGCAGATGGCATCGGTGACGATATCCACATATAAAAGCGGAATGAGTGGGGCATACAGCTGCAGATAAGTCCCGGCGTCGGGTTCTTGATAGAGCAGATTTCCCAGCGGCCGGGCCAGGGAAAACAGCACGCCCCCGGCGGCCAACCCGTAGAGGAGGGCTGTCCGCAGGCTGCGCCGGGCCAGGTACTGCACCCGGGGCTGGCGGTGCCCGGCGGCGCACCGGGAAAACTCTGGGATCAGGAGCGAGGAGAGAGAAAACAGAATGGCGGCAGGCAGCATCAGCACCGGAAAAACCATGCCGTGTATGATGCCGTAGTCCGCCATGGCATTGACGGTTCCGGCAAAAAGAACCAGCCGTTTGGGAATCAGCAGGTTTTCCACGGTGTTGAGGCCCGAGCGGAGATTATCCGCAAGTCCCAGAGGCAGCGCGATCCGGAAAATCCGGCGATAAGGGGGGCGTGGTGCGGAGCAGGAAGGTGTACAGGGCCGGCCGGTGTGCTGGAGAAGCAGGAGCGCGCAGAACCCTGCCGTACAGGCCGCACCGTTCCCCAGTGCCACCGCGGCACAGGCGCGGCCGCTGTCCATCCCGGAGTCCCGGAACAGAAGAAAAACCGTGACGGCCATAGAGCACCCCTGCTCCAGGAATTCCACAAAAATCAACTCCCGGATGCGCCCAACGGAAGTGCAGTAGGCATCCAGCACACTGCCAAGGCATCGCAGCGGCAAAAACAGCGCGCAGATGCGCAGGGCGGCAATGACCGCCGGGCTGCCGATCCAGTGCTGTGCCAGCGCAGGGGCGAAGTGCCACAGCGCTGCAGCAGAGAGTGTGCCCAGTACCAGTGCATAGCGAAAGCAGCCCCGCAGTACGGCACGGGCGTCCTGGGGGCGGCCCCGGCCCAACGACTCGGCGGTAAGATAAACCGCACAGGTGCGGATTCCGGCAGAACCCAGCGTAAAGGCCAGCTCTTTCACGGAGAATGTCAGCTGCAAAAGGCCCATTCCCGCAGCTCCGATCCGGCCGGATAAAAAAACCTGAAAACTCATCAGTACCAGCCGCAGCAATAGGCTGGACCCCGTTAAAAGAACGGTGCCGTAAAAGATGGAGCTTCCCGTCTGCAACGCCCTCACCCCCTCTCTACTATATGGACGGGGCCCGGTAAGATTCCCGGAAGAGAGAAAAAGAGAGGGGCAAACTTTTTCGCCCGTATCAGCGTCTGTATCAAGAAGGCCGCCTGCCCGACAGCCGATACCGGATGGAAAGGGTGCGATAAGATGCGAAACATGGGATTGCTGCTGGTGGTGGGGCTGTTGTGTCTGTCGCTGACGGCCTGCGGTCAAAGCGGGGGTACGGCTGACCATGGGGCGGAGTCTGATCTGCCGGAGACAAACGAGACAGCGGAATCGCCGGACGGAGGGGAGGACTCTGCGGAGCTGTCGGAACAGGATACGGAAACACCTTCCTGCGAGGATAATTTTTCTGTGGACACGGCAGAGATCACGGCCTTTGCCCAAAAAATTCAGTCTGTGACAGCGGAGCAGGACCTGACGGGGCTGGCGGAATTTGATTGTCTATCCCGTGTATGTGGGCTTTCCGGAGGGCCTCTCCCCCAGCATGGCGGGCTTTTCCCTGTCCGCAAGCGGAAAACCCAACATCGTTTTCGGTGTGGCAGAGGGAAAACTGGCGGTGCTGGCCATCAATTATTGAAGAATTTGAAGAAAAAGTGCGCTCCGCCAATGGCGGAGCGCACTTTGATCGTTTGGCATTTTTCCACGGGCAGCGCCGCCGCTGTGGAAAAAGCCGGCACTTGTCGGGCTTTCAAGCGGCTGTTCAAAGCGATGCCGATGGCAGTTCTCGAAAAACGGCCGCCAGTTTTGAACAGCGCGTGGAAAACTTTTGGCACGATCAGAACTTCAGGCGGAACCGTATGTCGCCGGTGTGGATTTCATCACCACTGCGGAGAATTCGGGGCGCATCCACCGGCGTATCATTGACAAAGGTGCCGTTTTGAGATTCCAAATCCTCGATGCGGACGGCACCCTCAGAGAAGAAGATCCGCGCGTGACGGCGGGAGAGAGAGGGGCAGTCAAAGCAGATGGCACAGGCAGAATCCCGGCCGACGATCAACTCGTCTGTCAGGTCAAAGGCGGAAGTGGGACTGGTGAGCACGCCTTCCAGGACTTCCAGCCGCAGATAGATGCCGGTGCTGTCTGCCTGTGCAGCAGGCGCCGCTTCCTTCTTCGGGACGGAGGTCCCCTTCTGATGAAGCAGGGCCGCAGCGGCCACGGCCGCCGCGATCACCGCGACACCGATCACCGCCACTACAGTGGGGGAGAGCCGAAAAGGCTCGGACGCTGCTTCTTCCGGGGCTGCTTCCGCCTCCGATACCGGGGTTCCCGCCCCTTCGGCAGGCGGAAGAGCCTCACCGGAAGGGGGCTTAGTGGTGTCCACAGCAGAATTGCCGGAGGCTGGGAGTTCTACCTCCGAGGTCCCCCGGCACACCAGCTGCGCCCCGGAACCGAAGGTGACGGTGACCGGCTGTGTGCCGCCCTCGGAGGAATAGGCACCCAGCTGAAATCCGGTGACCAGCAGGTCCCCAGTGTAGGATGCCAGCCGATCCGCTGCCTCCAGAGCGGTCAGGTCCGTTCCCACCTCTAGGTGGATTCCCTGGGAGGCATCCACCAGGCCGGCCAGTCGGGAGAGGGCGTCGGTATCATTGCCAAAGCCCACAGAGTGGAGCAGAACGTCAGACTCCTCCAGGCGGGCGGAGAGGGTCTCCAGAGGGATACCGCCCTGGGGGTCGTACTGCACGGCGTCGGATAAAACGATCACGCTGCGCAGTTCGTTGCCGGACCGGGGCAGGGCCGCAAAATAGTCCAGTGCCTGGCCGAGGCTGGTGTTGAGCCGGGTCTGGGTTGCGGTATAGGTGACGGCATGGATCGCCTCGGCCAGTTCCGCCCCGGAGAGATCCTCAGAGAGCACAGTGAAATCCCTGCCAAAAGTGGCCAGAAGAAAACGGGTGTTTTCCCCACTGGCCTTGGCCAGTTCCCGGGCAAAGGCGATAACATCCTCCTGGAAATCCGGCATGGAGTTGGAGCAGTCCACCAGCAGCATCTCCACCACGGGAGAACCTGCCTGCCGGACGGTCTTGAGGGTGTCGGAGGCGGGAAAGACCTGACCGTCCAGAGATGCCTCTGCCTTGGTAATGGGCTCTGTGACGCCGGAGAGGGAGACATAAGTGTAAAGTGTGTTGTCGTAGACGAAGGTGCGCACCAGCTCTGCGTTTCCCGCTGCCAGAACCGGGACGCACAGGCACACCACCGCCGCGGCCGCAAGGAAAAACCGTAAAAACCGTTTCATTGTCATTCCTCCACAAAAACGGTGATCAGGGAGTAGTTGTCATTCCCCGGCGGTGTGCGCCGGATGTGGCGCAGCAGCATCAGCTGCGCCCAGTGCTCCGGGGACTGGGCCTTGGCAAGGTCCAGCAGCATCTCCTCATTATACACAAATTCCCAAAATCCATCGGAGCAGAGCAAAAAGGCATCTCCCGCCTGAACAGATTCGGCCTCCGCCTCCGGCTGACAGGACGGCTTGCCCAGCGTCCGCAGAAGGCTGGAACGGTCGTCGTCGTGATAGACATCCATATAGGAGATCTCCCCGCCCAGAAACTTTTTATAGGTGACGGAGTGGTCCCGGGTGACGGAGGACAGCGTTCCGCCGGAGAAATGATAGATCCGGGAGTCGCCGATGTGGGCACGGAGGGCCTGAGAGCCGTCCAGCACCAAAGCGGCGGCGGTGGTTTTCATGTCCCCCTGCCCCTCCAGGGCCTGCTGGGAGAGAATCTGCGCATTGGCGGCACGGAACAGGTCCGTCAGGCTGTCACAGTCCAGGGTTTCCGCCTGGAGACAGCCGTCCAGCAGCGTGTCTGCGGCCAGCGCTGAGGCCACCTCTCCGCTCTGGTGGCCGCCAAGGCCGTCCGACACCACAAAGACCCCCCGGTCCCCCTCCGCCCGGCAGCGGACGCTGTCCTCGTTGTGGGTGCGCCCGCCCCGGTTGGTATAGGAAAAAGCAGAGATCTTCATGGCTCACTCCAAATCGAGATACAGCGTGTTGTCCGGCTCTCCCAGATAAATGGAGCTCTTGGGCGGCAGCTTCACCGGGGATTCCGGCGCGATCCGCTGCCCGCCGGCCAGGAAGGTGCCGTAAGTGGACCCGAGGTCCGTCACCACAAAGACCTGTGACTGTTCGTCAAAGTAGATCTGGCAGTGATGGGCGCTGACGCCGGGAGTGTTCTCCCGGAACACCAGACGGCAGGTGGCGCTGTCCCGGCCCACCTGGACGGGCTGGTGATGCAGCTGCACCGTCATGCCGCCGTGCTGGGTGGACATGGAGCGGATGATGGGACTGGGACCGGACTGGGCCGGGGCGGCCGGCGTTTGGGGCTGAGAGGGCTGTCCGGCCTTTTTCCGCTTTTTGGAGGCGGCGACCGCAATCACAATCACCACCACAACGACCACTGCACCACCGGCGATGCCATAGAGCGGCAGACTGCTGCCGGACGTGCTGTCCGCCAGGGTATAGGAAATGTTGTTCCGGTCCAGCAGCGGCAGGATCTCACTGACGGAGACGGCATAGAAGAGGTTTTGATCCAGGTCGGACCCGGCGGTGTTGATGCCGATGACCGTGCCGTCCCCATCCGTCAGGGGGCCGCCGGAGTTGCCGCCGCTGAGGGCGGCATCGGTCTGGATCAGCTTGCGTCCGGTGCCGCTCTCCGTCAGAAAGCGGCTGATGCTGCCGGTGGTGACGGTGGCGTCGCTCTTGCTGGCGGAAGTGACGGACTGGACTGTCAGGTCTGCTGCCAGAGGATATCCCACTGCGTAGACCTCATCTCCCAGCGCGGACTCCGGCGCCTCCCGCATGGAAAGGGAAACCCGCTGGTCCGTGGGCTCCGCCAGCTTCAAAAGAGCCACATCCTTTTCATAGTCGTAGTCCACCAAGTAGGCCTCTTCCTGGGTGTCTTCATCGAAGAACACGGAGAGCTCTCCGCCGCCTAAGGCCTTGCCGGCCAGGATAAACTCCTCCACCACATGGCAGTTGGTGACGATGTACTGGGGGTCCTCCCCCTGCTGCCCCACAAAGAAGCCGGTGCCCCGCCAGTAGGACATCTCGCCGGTGCTGTCCGGTGCGCCGGAAGAGATCAGTACAATGCCGTCCAGTACGCCCTGGTCAAACGCGGCGGAGGCCGGAACGGCTCCCACCAGGAACGCCGCCAGCAGTGCTGCGGCCAATACGCGGAATTTTTTCATCTTATTCCCTCCCGTTGATCGATTGAATGGAGATCATGGTTCCGGTGAAATTGTCTTGTGCAGAAAGCCCCTTTTCCAGAACCAGAGTTTCCAGCAGACGGCAGCCCTCGTCCGGCGGCATGCGCATGGCCTCCAGCAGTTCCGCAGGCGTCAGCACACCGCTGATCCCATCGGAGCAGAGCAGCAGCACGTCTCCGGGCAGCAGGAAAAAGGGACGATGGTTATAGTCCGCCTCCCGCAGCTCCGGCATGCCCAGAAAGGCGCTCAGCCGCCGGGTGTCCTCATCATGTTCCGCCCGGGCGGGGTCGCTGGGCTCCCGGCCCAGTTCCTCCAGGTACAGTTCGTTGAGTCGGGTGTGCTCCCGGTTGACTTGGAACACGCCGCCGCTGCGCATCAGGAAAATGGCGCTGTCCCCCACGCTGATCCAGTGGAGGCGATCCCGGAGAATCCAGACCGCCACGGCGGTGGTGCCGCTCCGACCGCCAAAGCGCTGGAAAAGGGCGTCATTGATGGCACAGGTACCTGTGAGCAGCTGACGGGGGACGTCGCCTGCTGCATCCAGTGTCTGAAAGAGATGTAAAAAGCCGTCCACTGCCGCCTCGCTGACGGCTTTTCCGTCCGCAAGCCCCCCCATTCCGTCCGCCACCACGGCAAACAGTCCCTGGCGGGCCATGGCTTCCGGGTCCGAGGCATTTACCAGGGCAAAGGAATCCTCCTGCCCCTCCCGGGCACCGATGCCTTGAACGTTGCCGGCCAGAATAGGAGGCTGGGGCGTGGGGCGGCGGAGCTGCTGGGTGGGGGCGTCGTCCGTTACCCGGCGGGACCGGCGGAAGAAGTCACAGATCCGTCCCATGGCCGTCCTCTTTCCGCTTCCAGGTGAAGTGTTCGCCGCACAGGGGGACAAAGAGAAGCTTGGTCTCCCCGAAGTCAATGAGGTCGTATGCCTTCAGCGGCACAGCGGCAAAGACCTCCTCCCCGTTGAGATAGATGATGTTGCGGCCGCCGCCGGGGATGAGATTGAACCGGTTATTGCGCTCACTGTAACTGAGTTTGGCGTGGTTTTCCGCCGAGAGCTTCATGTCCCCGGTGATGGTGATGTCCATCCGGTCGCTGCGGCCGATGGAATTAATGCCGCCCCGGATGGTGTAGCTCTTGCCCCGACTGGGGCCCGCCACACAGGCAAGCCACCCCACCACCGGGTCAAACCCCATCTGGGACTGCATGATGCCCACGGTCTTGCCCCCTTCCGTCACCGGCACGGCCTCGGGCGGCATGGTGGGCCGGGGCTCCGCCGCCGGTGTGCCGGAGGGATCATACCCCTTGGGCGGCATGGTTTTGGAGGGAGCTGTCACCGGTGTATATCCCCGGGGCGGCTGGGTTTTGTTTTCTGCCGTGACCGGGGTGTATCCCTTGGGCGGCTGCGTCTTCTGGTCGGCAGTCACTGGAGTGAGGGGAGCCGTTTTCTGGGGGGCTGTGGCCGGTATCGGCGCGCGGGGAGTAGGCGTTGACAGGTGAATGGGCGCCGTGCGGCCTGCCGCCGCCACCGTGATCTGCTGATGGGTGTTGCAGTAGGGGCAGACGGCGTATTTTTCCGGGTCATAGAGATGTCCCCGGCCGCATTCAATCTGAGCCATGGTGATTCCTCCTTTTGCTGTGTGGGTCAGCTCTTGGTGACATTGGGAACATGGGCCACCGGTGACCAGTCGGTGATCTTGGCATTGCCGTATTCCCGGATCTCCAGGGACTGGAGATTGGTGAGGTTTGCCAGGGCGGAGATGTCTGTGACGCCCCGCTCCGTCAAGGTCAGGGACTGGAGATTGGTCAGTTTTCCCAGAGGAGAGATGTCGGTCAGAACGGGGCGGTTGTAATCTCCGTTGATGTAGAGTTCCAGAGAGCGGAGATTGGTGAGGCTTGCCAGGGGGGCAAGACTGGTGACCCGCTCATTGATGTTGAGGTAGAGGTCCGTCAGACCGGTGAGGCTGGAAAGAGGCGCCAGCGAGGAGTAGCCTGCCGTGTCGGAGTTGCCGTAGATCCGCAGGGAAGTCAGCTTGTTCAGCCCGGAAATGGGCTCCAGGCTCGCCACATCCCCGGAGATCTCCAGGTTGGTGAGCTCCGTGAGACCGGAAAGACCGCTGATGTCCAGCAGGATATTGGCCTGATAGTCCATGGAGGGCAGCCGCAGGGACTGGAGCTTGGTGAGCCCGGCCAGGGGCGCTACGTTCCGATAAGTGGCATCACTGCCGTAGAAGTTCAGCTCCCGGAGCTCTGTCAGGTTCTCGATCCCTTGGAAGCTGGCAAGGCCGTTTGCCTGCATGGAGAGAGACTGGAGGGCGGTGAGCTTGGAAAAGGCGGTGAGGTCTTTCACATAGCCGTCGGTATAGAGGTAGAGGGACTGGAGCTGCGTGAGGTTTGCCAGCGGGGAGAAGTCCTCCACGTACGGCGACGAGTTATTGCCGTTGGGGGAGATCTGCAGCTGCTGCAGCTTGGTCAGGCCCGCCAAGGGGCTCAGGTCTGTAAAGTTCAGACTGCCGTAGAGGTAGCACTCCTTCAGCTCCGTCAGGGTCTCCATCCCCGAAAGGCTGTTCAGCTGCCCCATGTCCAGCCGCAGGGACTGGAGCTTCGTCATGCCCGAAAGACAGGAGAGGTCCTCCGCCGCCAGGCCGCTGGCCACGTTCCCGATGCGCTGGAGCTCCAGGCTCTTGAGATTGGTAAGGCTGGATAGAGGGGCAAGGTCCACCTTATTGAAACTGCCGGCAAGCTGCAGCTCCGTCAGGCTGGTCAGATTCTCCAGGGGGGAGAGGTCCTCCACACCGAAGACCAGAATCCGCAAGGATTCCAGGTTCGTCAGACCTGCCAGCGGCGTCAGGTCGTTGATGCCGCTGCTTACACCGTTGCCCCAGCTGCCGTCAAAGCTGATCTCTGTCAGGCTGGTGAGATCCGCCAGGGGGCTTAGATCGCTGATGGCAGACCCAGGGGGCAGGGAGAGATAGGTGAGATTTTTCATGTTGGCCAGAGGAGAGAGGTCGCTGATGCCGGAGTTGCCGTTGCTGCCGCTGCCGCCGGAGAGCTGCAGCTCCTCCATTTGGGTCATCCCCGCCAGGGGAGAGAGGTCGGAGATCTCGTTTTGCCGCAGGTTCAGGCTCCGCAGCTCCGTAAGAGGTTCCAGAGCAGACAGATCCGTGATCTTGTTTTCCCGCAGGTCCAGGTAGGTGAGGTTCACCATGTACTGCAGGGGCTCGATGTCCTCATCTGTCAGCCCCATGCCCTGGAGGCGCAGCTCCCGCTCATTGGTGCTGTAAGTTTCCCCGGCGATGGTGACGGAGGGGACCGCCGACTGCTTGAGGGGCGGGCCGTCATCCTTCCCGCCGCCGGAAAGGACACCCACGGCAATGACTACCGCCAGCACGGCCGCGGCGATGCCGCCGAAGAGGGCGGGCTTTTTCTTTATCTTGGCAATGGCGGCGTCCAGCTGGCCGCCGGCGGTGGCAGGCGGAGGCGCGGCCCCCGGCACCTCCACCACCCGCTGGGACTCGATGGCCTCTAGGAATTCCGCGGCGCTCTGGAACCGGTCCTCCGGCTGGACGGCCAGACCCTTTAAAATGGCCTTGTCCAGATACTCCGGAATGTCGATACCCAGCTGGGAGATCGGCACCAGCTCATCCTTGTCCAGCCGCTCCAGAGACTCGGGAGGCAGGTACCCGGTGATGGCGGCATAGAAGCAGGCGGCGCAGGAATAGACGTCGGTGTAGGGGCCCTGGCGGCTTCTTCGGATGTACTGCTCTTTCGGGGCGTAACCCACCTTCAAAATCACGTCCAGGCTTTTGGACTTGTCCCCGATGGAGTACCGGGCGGAGCCGAAGTCCAGCAGCTTGACCATGCCGTCTTTGGTGATGTAGATGTTGTCCGGCGTCACGTCCCGGTGGATAAAGCCCTCGGCGTGGACGGCGGTGAGGGCCTGGAGCACCGGAATCATGACATTGCAGGCGTCCTCCACGCTGACCTTGCCGCCGTGGTTGGCGATGTAGGTCTTGAAGGAGATGCCCTCGATATAGTCCATGACGAAATAGGATGTGTCGTTTTCGTCAAAGTAGCTGGAAACACCGGCAATATTGGGGTGGCCGATAAACTTGGCCAGTGTCCGGGCCTCCTCCTGGAACCGTTCGGCACCGTAGGTGAAGGCCTCCGTCTTGCTCTCTGCCAGGACGGAGACGGTGGTTCCGTCTACCCGGGTGGCCAGCTCTCCGGGCATGAACTCCTTGATGGCAACTTTTGCGTCCAGTTGGGTGTCCAGGGCGAGATAGGTGATGCCGAAGCCTCCCTGCCCCAAGACCCGGCCCACAATGTAGCGGCTATTGAGCACTGTGCCGGCCCGGAGCGCTGTGGGGTATTTCTGCTGATTTTCCAGAAGATCGAACCCGCAGCAGGGACAGGGGCCATCCCCTTCGGGACGCTCCTGGAAACAGTTGTAGCAAAGGTGCTTGTTGAATCCTTCCATGCAAAAACCTCACTTTACAATGGATCGCGGCCGTGTGTTTTTTGCGGAAAACACGGGAAACAATTTGCCTGCCGCGGCAGGCGGATATGAGGCGGCAGAGAAAAGGCGGGGCGGGATTGCTCCCGTCCTGCCTCGAATGCAGGGATTACAAACCCAGCAGCTGCTTTTTCAAGGCGTTGAATTCTTCCTGGGTGATGGCACCGCAGTCCAGCAGGTCTTTGTACTTTTTCAGTTCATCTGCTGCGTCAAAGCCCGGCGTCTGCTGCCGGGGCGCGGAATACTGAGGTGCAGCGTACTGCGGTGCAGTATAGGCCTGGGCGCCATTGGCGCTGGTCTCCAGGGCATTGATCTTGTCCTGCATCAGAATCGGGGGAATGATGCCCACAAAAATAGCCAGGATCAGGCACAGTGTGGCAAGATCGGAGGGGATTCCTTTCCGTGCGGCCAGCTTGTCGAGCCGCTGGGCACTCTTATAGACCCAGTAAATGCTGTAAAAGGGTACGAACATGCACAAAAGCAGCTTGGTGGTGGGGTTGCGGGGCGGCTTATCCTCCACTTGGTTGAGATAGCGGGTGGTGCGGTAGATCCAGACGAGATACCAGATGCCGAAGGTGAACAGCAGCAGCAGGACATGAGCGACGATGCTGAAATAAGCGCTGCCGGCAGGGGCCGGGTTCTGAGGGGCGTATCCGCCGGCGGGATCGGAGGCAGCGGAGGAATTTTCTGCGGGAGCGGCGCCATAACTGGCGGCAGCACCGGCAGCGCCGAATCCGCCTGCGGGTTTTGCGGAGCCAGACTGCGTTCTCGGGAAGAGCCCGCCGTCAGAGTCAACGGTCCAGGCGGCAGTGCACAGCAGCACTACGGCGGCCAGCGCGTAGGCAATGGTATTGCCGAAAAGCTGCTGGATGAAAAAGCCGAAGCCGGAGCCGCCGAAGAACAGTTCCCACACCAGGGCAAAGAACTGAATCACGATGCAGACCGCCAGGCAGGCGGCGGGGACAAACCAGAACCTTTTCGCCGTCTCCCGCAGTGTGGGCAGGGCCTGGGTCAAAAGTGCCACCAGCAGCATCACCATCAGAATGAAGGCGGCAGACTGCAGCAGGTAGATCAGACGGTAGGAAAAGGTCACATAGGGGGCGATCAGACAGCGAAGCGCGTTGAGGGCGATCACACCAAAGCCGACGGAGAGCAGGATACTCTGCTTTTTCATCAGCAGCATTGCCGCAAGGAAGGCATAGGCTGCCAGAACCAAAATGCCCCAGACGATCACGGAGACGGGGAAATACTCCATGTACGACAGGTAGTGACTGTAATCTACAACGGATTTCAAAGAGAGAAGCGCGGTGATGGCGGCGGCGATCCCGCCGATGAGACTGCTGGAGAGCGAAGTCGTTTTCGGTTGCATGTCTTGTGTTGTCTTCTGCACGTCCTATCTGGCACAGGACGGAGGAGACACTCCCTTCCTTCTGTTTTTTGTTTTCAGAGAATCGATACCACACACATAAACAGAGTAAACTGCCCGTTCCGGGGTCAAAGCAGGGTCTTTTCGTTTTCAGAGAAGAGTTTGTCGTTGATCTCGTTTAGTTCCGTGCCGTGGAGGATGCCGTGGCTGATGATGGCGTCCCGCTTGATCCGGGGATAAAGCTGGGCATAGGAGGCTTGCGGGAGCAGCCGCTGGGTCTCCTCCAGGGAGCACCCCAGTCCGATACAAAGGCACAGCAGCCGGTCCCGGGAGGGATTCCGCCGGCCGGAAAACACCTGATGAAGGTAGATCTCACTCATGCCGGCTTTCCGCGCAAGGGCAGCTTTCGTCAGCGTTTTCTTCTCGTAAAGCTGGGAAAGAAGCTCTGCAACGTTCGTGTTGGCAAAGAAAGATTGATTTTCCCGGATGTATTGATCAATACTCGCCTCGCTCATCAGCTCCTGGCTCAGGTCGCTGGTTGATTTGTCTTTCACGTGGTTACGCCCCTTTACTTCTATGTCAAAATCACCTATACTAAATTTACAACGCTTTCCAAAATGATACAATATGCACACTGCATAGTACTTTTGTGCGGTAAGGAGGGGATTCCCATTTACGACTGGCTGCTGCATGTTTTACAGGAAGAGTATGAGCAGATCCGGGTAATGAAGGAGAGTTCCCGGGGCAGCGTACGCCTGATCCAGCATAAGGCCACAGGACAGAAATTTATTCTGCACGACTTTGCCGGAAATGCGGAAGTTTACCGGAAACTTCTGGACTATACCTGCCCATATCTGCCCACCGTATACGAGGTGGCACAAAAAGACGGGAAAAACCTGGTGCTGGAGGAATTTATTCAGGGGGATACCCTGGGATTTCTGCTGCAGGATACGCTCTTTTCCACGGAAGAGACCCGCAAGATTGCCATACAGGTGTGTCGGGCACTGTGGGTGCTCCACTCCATCGGCGCTGTTCATCGGGATGTGAAGCCGGAGAATATCATCCTGCGGGGATCGGAGGCGGTCCTCATCGATTTTGATGCCGCCCGGTTCCACAAGCCGGAACACGAGAGCGACACCCAGATTCTGGGGACTACCGGCTTTGCTGCCCCGGAGCAGTATGGGTTGTCTCAATCGGATATCCGCACGGACATCTACGCCATGGGCATCCTCATCAATGTGATGCTCACCGGGGAACATCCCTCCAAAAAGCTGGCGGAGGGGAAAATGGGCCGCATCGTGGACCGCTGTACCCATGTCAATCCCCAGCGGCGGTATAAAAATGTGCTGCGGCTGATGGAGGCGCTGTGAGATGAGCGGGAAGCAGAGTGTTTGTCCGCACTGCGGGGCCTGTTTGCCGGCGGAGGCATCGTTTTGCCCGCACTGCGCCCGAATGATCCGCGCCCGCCAGACGGTGGACATTCCCTCTCACCTGTGGCGGAAGGCCCTGAAATGGGTGGCCGGAGCCGTGATCCTGACCGCTTTGGGCGTGGGGCTGTATCTGGGCTTTACGCCCAGTACCTACGACGCTTACGGAGAGGTGACCTACACTGACGCCGACGGCACATACCAGCTGCTGCTCACCTTCCAGAATGAGCGATTCACCCCTCAGCCGGAGATCACGGAACAGGCGGAACTGGACGGGGAGTACCGGATGCCCTCCCGGCTCTTTATCAATCATGTGGGCACCGGTGCCAATGCGGGGATGATGTTCATGCAGAAGGTGGATACGGTCTGCGCTGAGATCTGTCAGCCGGAGGAGAGCGCCTCGCCCATGGTCTGCTCTCAGCCGGAATACCGGGACTTTTCGCCGGAGGCCGCCAGGGTGTCCCTGGTGGATTATACCGGCCGCAGCGACCCGGCGGAGCTGGTGTGGACCCTCAAGATGGAAAATGGGGATACCATCCGGCTGCGCCAGAAGATCAGGGTGGAGCAGATCAAGACTTATGACTATTATCCGGAGGACTGTGCCATGGGCACTGCCGAAGACCTTCAGACCCTGGTGGACCGGATCACGCAGGAGGTTCCTCTGCCGGCGGTGGTGAATCTGCACCTGCCTGCCGTGACCTATGCCGGCGGGCTCACCATCAAGGGCCGCCCGGTCAACCTTTATGGCTCTGCGGATGCCGAGGGAAACCGGACCACCTTTACCGATACCGTCCGGGTGGCCCCGCAGGACGGCCCTATTTCCTACTTCTACGATCTGAATTTCACAGGAGACGGCGCCGGGGTAGGCGTTTCTGCCTCTGCACGGTTCTGGGCGGAGGACTGTACCTTCACCAACTGGAAAACCGGCGTTTTGGGTTATGGAGATGTGTGGGTCAACGTCATCGGCTGCCAGTTTGCGGACAACGGCACCGGGTTCCACTTCAACAGCAGCGGAATCTATGTGACGCACACCATGTTCAATGACAATATCTTTCTTGACAATGATACCGCCGTGCTGCTGGAGGCAGTTCCCTCCGACGAGCCTCTGAACTTCCAGGGCTGCCGGTTCACCGGAAACGGCGTAGACATCGACAACCGCTGCGGCCAGCCGATGGAGATTTCCCAGGCCATCTTTGAGTAGGTTGCGGCTGAAAGGAGTGACCATATGGAACGAATCTGCCCTCACTGCGGCGCACCGCTGCCGGATGAGGCCGCCTTTTGCCCCCATTGCGCACGGAATGTCCGTGAGCGGAAAACGGCAGACATCCCCACCCCCCTGCGCAGGAACGTCCTGCTGGGACTGCTGGTACTGGCAGTTCTGGTTGTCCTGGGCGGCGGGATATATTGGGCTGCCCGCCCCCACGCGCCCCAGGAGTATGACGGGGTGGGGGAAGTGTACTACACCCTGGACGATACTGCCTACCAAATCCTGGTGGCGTGGCCCAACGACCGCTGCGCACCGGCACCGGACATCTATCAAAACGGGAGAGCGGAGGAGACCACCCGCTGGCCCTCCCGGCTCTACGTCAACTACAAGGATACTGGGGCTGATGCCTGGGATGCGTTTTCCCAGCAGGTGGATATGGTGCGTGTGGAGGTGGAGCAGGATGAAAACGGTGCCTCCGATCTCAGGGCTGAGGACCCTGTTTCACGGGACGATTACTCGCCGGACGCCGCGATGGTCTCTACGCTGGACTTTACCGGGGATTGTGGAGAGCCGCAGGTGGTCTGGATTCTGGAGATGAAAAACGGGGATGTGATCCGGGTCCGGCAGACCATGCATGTGACGCTCATCAACACCTATGTCTACGATTACCATGACTATCCCATGGAGACCATGGAGGAACTCCAGACTCTGGTGGAGCGGATCGGAGAGGAGACTGACCGGCTGGATGAGGTGCTCATCTATCTGCCTCCGGTGACTTATGAGGGAAAGCTGGAGCTGACGGGCCGCTCCTTTGAGTTCCATGGCTGTACGGACGGTACAGGCCGCACGGTTTTCACCGATACGGTCCAGGTAGCAACAAAAGATGCCTACTGGCTCAATTTCTTCTATGATATCGACTTTGTGGGCAGCGGCACCGGTGTGGGGCTCTCTTTCGCGGAAAGCGGGCGGGCTACCCGGTGTACGTTTACCGGCTGGAAGACTGCCGTGCTGGGCTATGGCTATGCCTGGGTCAATGTCATTGAATGCCAAGTGACAGACAATCAGACGGGGTTCCACTTCAACAGCATCGGCCAGAGCGCCAACCATACGCTTTACACCGACAATGTGTTTGCACACAACGGTACTGCCGTGTTGCTGGAAAACGTTCCCACCGACCTGATGATGGACTTTTCTGGTTCTGTGTTTACCGGCAACGGCACCGACATCGACAACCGCTGCGGTCAGCCGCTGGATGTCTCCCAGGCAACATTCGACGGCGCCGGACCGGCCTGAACCGTGGGAGGCCGTTTGCCTGGAGAG
>FR890847.1:33983-44473 GCA_000436875.1 Oscillibacter sp. CAG:155
GCAACCGGCCCCGGTGTTGTTCCTTTATGCAGGCGCACAGCGGCAAAGCAGAGAAAAAGCGTCCGGAAAAGCGGCTGCGGCGGACCGGAGCCGTCACGTGCGCAGAATACAGAACGGAAGGAGCGCAAACCACATGAGTTTATATGGAGAACACTGGAAGATTGACGGCGTGATTGCAGGGATGGTTCAGCGGGAGCAGGCCAACGGCTGTTACCGGGTCATCATCGAGCGGGAGTACGCCGAACTTCCGCAGATCGAGTCCATCCACTGGCAGCAGCCTGTGATCGAGCACCTCCAGACGGAGTTTCCCGATGAGACGGGGCTCCCGGAGGGGTACGGCTTTGAGGTGGTACGGACCACGTATGACAGTGGGACCAGAAGTTACGCCGTGGAACTCAGAACGGCGCAGCAGTATCTGGGGAACGTGTCCGAATACCAGTCCCAGGTGGAGAAGCTGACCGCCAGCCTTTCTGCCAAAGAGCAGGAAGTGACGGAGCTGAACGAGGCAGTCAAGGAGAAAGAGGCTGCTCTCGCAGCCCAGACAGAGGAGCTGGAGGCCCTGCGGGAGGACGGAACCGCGGCGGCGGAAGAGCAGCTGCAGGCGGCCTATACGGAAGGAGTGGAGAGCAATGGCTGAGATGATGACACTGGCAGAGGAAAAGGTCCGGGAACAGGGACGTCTGGATGCGGCGGCACTGTCGGCCCGGGCGGTATCGGGCGAGGCGGACGGTGCGGAGCTGCTGGAAAAGCAAACTCAGATTCCCACCTGGCGGGCCCGGGATTTCCGCACGGAGGAGACCCCCGTCGGCAAGCCCTACAAGTGGGGCGAGATGGTGTATAAGCTGGTGCAGCAGCATGACGCCACCAACAACCCGGACTGGACGCCGGACAAGGTGCCCGCCCTGTGGGCGGCGGTTTCGCAGGAAGGCCAGACCGGGACCCGGGAGGACCCTATCACGGCGGCCCGGGGTATGGAGTATGTCTATGGCCGGTACTATCACGACCCGGAGGATGACAAGGTCTATCTCTGCAAGAGAATCGGAGAGGGGGAGGGCGGCAAAATCATTTTGCAGTACCTGCCCCATGAGCTGATCGGGCAGTATTTTGAGGAGGCGCAGTGATGGGCACCGACAGCGGAATTTTACATGTGAAAGTGGCGATTGCCGGTGCGGTCGGGATTCTGACGGCACTGTGGGGCTGGTTCGGCTGGCTGGTGATTGTCTGGGCGGTGCTGATGCTGATGGACTGGCTGGTGGGAAGCCTCGTCGCCGCCAAGGAAGGCCGCTGGTCCAGCGCCAAAATGCGGGAGGGCGCCTGGCACAAGGGCGGAATGGTCCTGGTGGTGTGTGTTGCGCTGATGGCGGATTGGCTGATTGGAATGATCCTGGACAATCTCCCCGGCATTGCGCTGCCCTTTTCCTACTCGGTGCTGATGGGCCCGTTGGTGATCGTCTGGTACATCATCGGCGAACTGGGTAGCCTGGCGGAGCATGCGGTCAATATGGGCGCCGCTGTGCCGTCATGGCTGATGGAGATGCTGGAGGTTGGAAAGAGTGCCGTGGACACGGCGGGGAATCAGATTGCCCCCGGGGATGGGTCAGGGACCCCGCCCCAGGCATAAGCTGATGGAGGGAGCAGTCCTGCCGCGGCAGGGAACGGCCCCCTCAATGCGCATCCGCAAGAGCATCAACCATTATGAGAAAGACCTCCGGCACAGCCGTGCCGGAGGTGTACGGAAGGAGCTGTTATGGGTTATCTCTTGAAAGAATGTCTGGCAAACGCCGGAAATTACGGCGGGACCCGGACAGCTGCCCAGATCAAATACCTGGTGTTCCACTACACCGGAAACGACGGGGATAAGGCCGCCAACAACGCCGCCTATTTTCAAAACAACATCGTCAAGGCCAGCGCCCACTACTTTGTGGATGATGCCTGCGTATACCGGTCCGTGCCGGATCTGCGGGTGGCCTGGGCAGTGGGCGGCAGCAAATATCCCAACGCCGCAGCCACCGGCGGCGGTACCATGTATGGAAAGATCACCAACACCAACAGCCTTTCCATCGAGCTGTGCGATACCGCCCGCAACGGGGTCTACCAGGCCAGCGAGGCCACCATGGAAAACGCTGCGGCGCTGGGGCGGAAACTGATGGCAAAATATAATATCCCGCTTTCCAACGTGTACCGGCATTTTGACGTCACGGGAAAACACTGCCCCAGTTATTTGATCAGCGCCCCCAAGTGGGCGGAATTTAAAGCGAGATTGGAGGAGGAGCGTGTGGTTCGATATCAGTGCCTGAAGGATGTTCCGGCTGCGTTTCAGCCCACCATCAAAATTCTGATGGATGCCGGAATCCTGCAGGGAGACGGCAGCGACCCCACTGGAAACGGGGATGTCATTGATCTGAGCCATGATCAGGTACGGACGTTGGTGTTTGTGTACCGGGGCGGCGGATTCGATGAAAAACTCCGCAAGGCCGGACTCAAGCCGGTGGTCAGCTGACCGCCGCACCTCATTAAAAAGCCGCCGGGATTTTTCCCGGCGGCTCTTTTGTATGAAAGAACAATGTGTATTGCCCAAGCGAAAGCGGGGCACTGCGTTCCCGCTTAGTCGGAGGAGAATGCCAGCAGACGGCTGAGGACGCTCCAGAGTTCCCGGGGCGTGCGCAGCAGGCAGTCTGCCCCAGCCAGCTCCTCGGTGCTGCCGTAGCCGTACAGACAGCCGGCAAACCGCAGATGGTTTCGGAGTGCGGCCTCCCGGTCTGCCGCCCGGTCGCCGACGACCAGGAAGGGGCCGCCATACTGCTCCAGCAGGCCTTGGACGATCTGGTATTTTGGCTGGTAGCCAAAGTCCTCTCCGCAGAACAGTCCGTCGAAGAACCGGGAGAGGGAGAACACGCGGTCGTGGGCTTCCAGGTAGCTGCGGGGGCAGCTGCTCAGAAGAAGCATCCGGCCGCCCAGCCGCTTCAAAGCGGCCAGGGCCTCTGGCACCCCGGGGTACAAACGGGCACCTCCACCTTCGATCCGGGAGAGCATCCCGTCGCCCACCTCCTCGATGGAACGGCGTTTTTCCGCCTCCGGCAGGCCGGGCAGCATCTGATCCCATGCGGCTTCGGGCGGCAGGCCGATCCAGGCCCGCAGCTCTTTATCCGTCCACCGCCGGGGCGGCGCGAATCCCCGGGCTGTCAGGTGATCGTATGCGTCCTGCATGGCAGGGGCGTAGATCCGGAGACTCTCGTGGAGGGTGCCGTCGTAGTCGAAGAGAAGGGTCGTCATGCTCACGCGTCCAGTGCCCGGATCAGATTCACCATTTCAATGGCGCCCTGGGCGCACTCGGCACCCTTGTTGCCGGCCTTGGTGCCTGCCCGCTCGATGGCCTGTTCAATGGTGTCCGTGGTGAGAACACCGAACATCACGGGGACGTCGCTGTTCAATGCCACGTTGGCCACGCCCTTGGAGACCTCACTGCACACATAGTCATAGTGGCTGGTGCTGCCCCGGATCACGGCACCCAGGGCGATGACGGCATCAAACTTGCCGCTTTTGGCCATTTTGGATGCGATCAGCGGGATCTCAAAGGCGCCGGGGACCCAGGCAACCGAGATGTCCTGAGGCTGCACACCGTGGCGCAGAAGGCTGTCCTCGCAGCCGCTGAGGAGCTTGGAGACGATGAACTCATTGAACCGGGCGGCCACGATGCCCACCTTGATGCCTTCGCTGATGAGTTTTCCTTCAAAGATTTTCATGATATGTTCCTCCTAAAATTTTGTTATGCTCAGTAATTGACCAGATGGCCCATTCGCTTCTGCTTGGTCCGCAGGTAGAAAAGATCCTCTTTGGTGGCCGCGATCTGGATGGGGACCCGCTCCGTAATCTCCAGGCCAAAATCCGAGAGCTGATAGATCTTCTCCGGGTTGTTGGTGAGCAGGCGCATGGTTTTCACCCCCAGATCCCGGAGGATCTGGGCGCCGGTCCAGTACTCCCGCAGGTCAGGGGCAAAGCCCAGCTTCACGTTGGCGTCCACGGTGTCGAATCCCTGCTCCTGCAGTTCGTAGGCCTTGAGCTTGTTGATGAGGCCGATCCCCCGGCCCTCTTGGCGCATGTAGAGCAGCACGCCCCGGCCCTCTGCCTCGATCTGCCGCATGGCCGCCGCCAGCTGTTCGCCGCAGTCGCAGCGCCGGGAACCGAACACATCGCCGGTGAGGCACTCGGAGTGGACCCGGCACAGCACGTCCTTCCCGTCGCCGATCTCGCCCTTCACCAGGGCCACATGGTGCTCACCGGTGAGGTCGTTGATGTAGCCGTAGATCTGGAAGTCCCCGTAGCGGGTGGGCATTTTGGCGCAGGCCTCCCGGACCACGTGCTTGTCATGGAGCCGGCAGTAGTCCTGAAGAGACTTGATGGTGATGACCTTGATGCCCCACTCCCGGGCCTTTTCCAAAAGTTCCGGCGTACGCATCATGGTGCCGTCGTCCCGCATGATCTCGCAGCAAAGGCCGCAGGGCGTGAGGCCTGCCAGGCGGCACAGGTCCACCGTGGCCTCCGTGTGGCCGTTGCGCACCAGCACACCGCCCCGCCGGGCTACCAGGGGGAATACGTGGCCGGGCCGTCGCAGATCCTCCGGTCGGGTGGAGAGGTCCACGCACTTGCGGCAGGTGTAGCCCCGCTCTTCGGCGGAGATGCCGGTGGTGGTGTCCACGTGGTCGATGGAGACGGTGAAGGCGGTGCAGTGGTTGTCGGTGTTCACCTTCACCATCTGCTCCAGTCCCAGCCGGGCGGCGATCTCCTCGCTCATGGGCGTACAGATGAGGCCCTTGGCATGCACGGCCATGAAGTTGACGTTCTCCGTGGTGGCAAACTGAGCGGCACAGATGAGATCGCCCTCATTTTCCCGGTCCTCGTCGTCGATGGAGAGAATGAGGTGCCCCGCCCGGAGTTCCTCCAGAGCTTCTTCCACCGTGCAGAATTGCTGATCCATGTTGTATTCCTCCTTTATCCAGATCAAAAGCCGTTTTCAGCCAGAAATTCCAGTGTCACGCCGCGGCTGCCGGTGGGCTCCGGCGCAGGCTGCAGCAGTTTTTCCACATATTTTCCAATGATGTCCGTCTCCAGGTTTACTGTGTCGCCGGGCCCCTTCTCTCCCAGGATCGTCACCTGGGCGGTGTGGGGGATCACCGAGACGGAGAACCGGTCCTGCTCCACGGTGGCCACCGTTAAACTGATGCCGTCGATGGTGATGGAGCCTTTTTCCACAATATAGCGCAGAAGCGGTGCCGGAGTCTCCACGGTGTACCAGACGGCGTTGTCGTCCCGGCGGGTGGAGGCGATGCGGCCGGTGCCGTCGATGTGGCCGGAGACGATGTGGCCGCCGAAGCGGCCGTTTGCGGCCATGGCCCGCTCCAGGTTCACCCGGCTGCCCGGGGCAAGGCTGCCCAGAGAGGAGCGGCGCAGCGTCTCATGCATAACGTCGGCGGTAAAGGAGTCGCTGCCCAGGGAAGTGGCGGTGAGGCAGACTCCGTTGACTGCCACGCTGTCACCGATCTTGAGATCGGAGAGCACAGTATCCGCCCCGATGGTCAGTACCGAGGAGTGGGCGCCCCGCCGGATCTGCCGAATGACGCCGATCTCTTCAACAATTCCTGTGAACATGTCCCACGACCTCGCTTTCGAGAAGAAAATCCGGCCCCAGCCGGGTGATGGTGGTATTTTGAAGCTGTACCGACTGAGCGGGCAGTTCCACGCCGGTTCCGGCCACCGGGGATTTGGCCTCTGCCCCGCCGAAGAGCTTGGGGGAGATGTAGGTCTGGACCCGCTCCACGATGCCGCTTTCCAATGCCGACCAGTTCAGTGTGCCGCCGCCCTCCAGCAGCACGCTGTCGATCTCTTCTGCGCCCAGGCGCTCCATCAGTGCGTCCAGGTCCACGTGGCCCGCCCGGCAGGGCAGGTTCCACACCCGGCACCCGGCGGCTTCATAGGGGGCGTATCGGGCCTGCTCTCCGCAGACGGCCAGAATGGTGGGGACCTCCCGGGCGGTGCGGACGATGCGGCTTTGGAGCGGTGTGCGCAGGTGGGTGTCGCAGATGATCCGAATCGGGTTCTTGCCGCCCTCCATCCGGCAGGTCAGCAGGGGGTCGTCCGCCAGAATGGTGCCAACGCCCGCCATGATAGCGGTGTAGCGGTGGCGGTCCTGGTGGACCCGCTGCCGGGCCTCCTCTCCGGTAATCCACCGGGAGGCACCGGTGCGGGTGGCGATCTTGCCGTCCATGGTCATGGCGTATTTCATCACCACATAGGGTCGCCGGGTCTGGATGAAGTGGAAGAAGACCGGGTTCAGGGCGTCACACTCCGCTTTCGAAACACCGCTTTCCACCTCCACGCCCCGGCGGCGGAGCAGCTCCAGCCCTTTGCCTGCCACCAGCGGATTGGGGTCCGAGGAACCTACCACCACCCGGGTGATGCCCGCTTCCAGAATGGCGTCGGTGCAGGGGGGCTGGCGGCCCTGGTGGCAACAGGGCTCCAGCGTGACATACAAGGTGGCCCCCTGGGGAGAGGCGGTGCAGTTTTTCAGGGCGTGCAGCTCCGCATGGAGCTCGCCGCATTTTGCGTGCCAGCCCTGGCCGATGATCTCCCCGTCCTTGACCAGTACGGCGCCTACCAGCGGATTGGGGGACGTCCAGCCGGTTCCCCGCTTGGCAAGTTCCACGGCCAGGCGCATGTAATCCAAATCTTCCATATGCAGCCTCCGAACAAAAAAGGTGCCTTGAACGGTTCGTTCAAGGCACCATGAAACACGACAACGGTCCCTGCGCATGAAAAACAAAAAACTCCGGAATGATTCCCATTCCAGAGCGTGCTCACATGCACAGGAAAAACTTCCTGCGGTACATGATCTTCTTTCATCCAGACTGTACTGTCGGCCTCGGAATTTCACCGAATCATGCCTTGCGGCTCGTGGGCTATACCACCGGTGGGGAATTGCACCCCGCCCTGAAGATCCTGATTCAATTGAGTGCATTATAGGCCGATCTGCCGCACTTGTCAAGAGACCGGCACGGTCTGCCGCAAAAAAGAGAATGATGCAGACCCGCGTGGTTGGAGGAGACACGCAGTACAGCGCCCTGGCGGTAAAAGAAGAAAATCCCCTGGTGCAGGCGGTTTACCGTCCACACCAGGGGATTTCTTATGCAGCTGCAGGACTGTTTTCGCCGGGGATTGAATCACCGTCGAGCGTGGTCACAGCTGATGCTGCAGATGCCTTTGGGCATTACTCCTCGTCGTGCTTCTTGCGGCCGAGGAAGGTCACACCGGCCAGCCCGGTTCCAGAAAGGGCGGACAGAGCCAGCCACAGAGCGGAAGCGTCACCGGTCTTGGGGACATCGGCCAGAGGCACATCGGGATCGTCCAGATCCGTGCCGGGCACGTCGGTAGTGGGCGTGTCGCCGTCAGGAATGTCCGTGGAGGGGATATCGCCGGGGATGTCGGTGGTGGGCGTGTCATCGTCGGGGATGGTCACATGATGATCATCATCGTCGTCATCGTCATCATCGTCATCATCACCGCCGGGGCCGGGACCCGGGTTGGTACCCTCGTCCTTGACAGTATAGCTGACGGTGGGCTTGGCGAAGTTCTCAGGCATACCCTGGTCGCCGTTGGAATCCACAGGGTACAGCGTGGCGCTGAGGTTGGTCAACAGGGAGGCAAAATGCTCGCTGCCGTCAGCGTCAAACTGACCGTAGGTACCGTCAGCAGTCTGCGGATTAGTCAGCTTCACGGAGTAGGTCAGCTCCACGGGAGCAAAGTTGCTCACGGGGACGTTGATCTCCCACACGAAGCACTCGTCGGATTGGCCGTCCTGGCCGTTGGCGTAATAGCGAAGGACAAAGTCATAATTATTGCTGCTGCCAAAGCCATAGACGCTGGTCACATAGTGGTCATCAAACTGAGGATCAATCAGTTCCGTCTTATCCAGCTTTACACCACCCACGGTCAGGGTCAGAGCGTCAATGTCATTGACAAAGTCGAAATCATAGGCGTTTCCGTCATTGTCTGTGCCATAGCCGATCACGTCCACGACCTTGGAGCCGGCAGAGAGCAGATAGTAGATGTCGTTTTGGATATTGTCGAAGTCGACTGTCTTTCCACCGGCCAGATAGTCCATGAAAGAGGAGGCCCAGGGATAATCGGCGTTGGAGGTGGCCTTCATGGCGTAGCAGTGATAGCCAGCCGCGGCAGCAGCCTGATAGGTCTGGTAGGTCTCATACAGGGCCTTGTCGATGGAGTTGGCATAAGCAGTCTTCCAGTTGTCATCCTGAGGCGTGGCGGTCACAACGGTTCCGCCGTAGGGATACTCATACAGGGTGCCCTGAGCCTCGACCATCGTACCGATCTCGCTGAGCCATGCAGACCAGTTGTCGGGAGCGCTGTTGGAGCCGTACTTAGAGTTCCAGTTATCGGGACCGGCCCAGTTGTTCCAAGCGTCGGCGAAGAAGGACCAGGCAGTGGCCGTGGGTTCTTCGTTGTACATGTAAGTGATGCCGTCGCTGACGAAGACCAGATACTTGCGGTTGGCGTCCACATTGGTGTCCTCATCCAGCATGGCCTTGCCGGCCAGGAGGCCCGCATGGGTATTGGTGCCGCTGGAGATTTCGGTTTTGATGGCGGTCTGGATAGTATCCATGTTCTCAGCGCTCAGACGGGTCAGAGGCAGGACGTTGTTGGCGACCTTGTTGAAAATTACGACGCCCACGTTGATGGCGGCGCCGGTGTCTTCAGCCTGTCTGCTCAGGTCGCTGAGCATGGAAATCATCTGCTCCTCCACGTCGGTGCTGGTAGACTTATCCAGCACAAACACCACATCGGATTCCAGGGTTTCCTGGGCCGCGGGCAAGGACAGCGTCACCTGAGATTCATAGTTGGAATCCAGATTGGTGGCCGTCTTGGACTTGGAAATCTCCCAATCGGGCAGATCGGGATCACCGGGGTCCAGAGGAGTCGGGCTGTGGGCAGCTTTCAGGGCCAGCGCGCCATTGACGGTGCCGACGTTGGTGAACTCCACAGCGTGGAGAGGCTTTTCATGGGCCTCCCAGCGGGCGTCCGCGCTGTCGTCGTACCAGCCGTCGATGGCGTCGTCACAGTCATCCAGCACCCAGTCGGAGCCGACAGCACTAAAAGTAACGCTGGCGGCAGCGTGGCTAAAAATATCGTCACCAGCATCATCGGCGTGGTTATTGTACAGGAGGACAGACGCGGGGATAATTACGGAACCAGCATTACAAATACCGCCGCCAGTTTGTGCAGCATGGTTGTTCATAATCTGAGTATCAGCAGGCAGTGTCAACACACCGGCCGAACCATTATAAATACCTCCGCCGTTGGTTGTGCGTTCGTCATTATTATTGACTCGAAGGACCACACCGTCTTCAAAGGTAAACTTGCCGTAGTTTTCCAAACCATTATGTTGGTTGTTGAGGATACTTATCTGCGCACCCGCCTCCACTAAGGAAGTTCCACTGGAACTGCTGGCACGGATGCCGGCGCCACTGCCATTTACAGCATTTCCGTTGGCGTTAATCACAGAAGTGCCGTCAACTGTCAAATTCCCGGAATAAGTAAGCCCAAAAAGTCCGTTGTTATTGCAGTCGACGGTAGAGTTCTGGATTGTCACATTACCTGCGGATAAACCATGGCCGGCATTATTTTTGTAAGTGATCTGGGAATTAATGGCCGTAAACTTACCGCCATTGGAGCCGTTACTTGTGCAGTTTTGAACCGTGAAGGTGGAATCCTCCACGTAGATAGTAGGGCTGTTGACATAGCCGCGGTTTGTGCCATTAATTTCAAAAATGCTGTTGCCCGTAACATTGATGGTGGATGCACCTGTCTTGTCGAGCTGAATGGCTTGACCCGCTTTACCCTCTGTGTCGTTGCCATTGATGATAAAGGTTGAGCCATTGGTGACATTAATGACCGAGCCTTCATTCATGTAAATCGCATTTCGACTTCCTGTGGAACCACTGTCCACAGTAAAGGTGACTTTAGCGCCATTGATCACGTTCATCGTTCCGCTCAGGGACAGCATCAGCCACGGTGCAGTACCAACCTCAGAGTTCCACTCCACTTCCAAATCTTTTCCATCAAAGGTCAGTACACGAGTCGGATCACCCAAACCAAAGCACATCCAGCCCTCACCATTGCTTGTTAGTTGTTTGTCAATCAGAATCTTGCCGTTTCCGGTAAAAGTCAAAGTTTTATTAAATCCTATGTTCAATTTTGCATTGCCAAGCAACTCAATGGTAGCGCCTTCAGGAGCTTCCTTAATCGCCTCATCCAATGTCGTGAATTCGTCGTCTTCAATTATAACGCCTTTCGGGTCCGTGACGGTTACCGTTACAGTAATATCATGTTTACCCTGATATGTGTAATCCCCCAGGTCCGCGGTGAAGTGGTACTCATCAGCCGTCCAGCCGTCATAGCCCTCCTTGCAGGTCCAGCGG
>FR890848.1:0-1399 GCA_000436875.1 Oscillibacter sp. CAG:155
AGTCTGCCTGCCGGTGTTCAATGCGGATCCCTACGGCGAAGGGCTTGGCCTCCATAACGATTCCGCGGGCAAAGAGCATCTCGAAGGTGTCCCGGGCGGAATGGCCGGGGCAGAGCACCAGCTGGCGGCAGGGCAGAGAATACGTCCCGGAGGGGCCTTCTACCGTGATGCCCGCGAGGGTGCCGCCGCGAATCTCCAGGTCCGTAAGGTGGCTTTCAAAGCGAATGTCCGCGCCAAGCGCGGTGAGTTCCTGCCGGAGTCTGCGCAGGACCACGTGGAGATAGTCGGTGCCCACGTGGGGCTTGGCGTCGATGAGGATATCCTGCGGTGCGCCGCAGGAGACCAGCTGCTCCAGAATAAAGCGGTGGCGGATATCCCGGGTGCCGGTGTTGAGCTTTCCGTCAGAAAAGGCACCGGCACCGCCTTCCCCAAACTGGACATTGCTGGCGGGGTCCAGTACACCGGTCTGCCAGAACCGCTCTACATCGGCAGCCCGGTCCTCCACCCGGCGGCCCCGTTCCAGCAAAATGGGCCGGAGACCGGCGTGAGCCAATACCAGCGCGGCAAAAAGACCTGCCGGGCCTGCGCCCACTACCACGGGCGGGATGTCCGGGGAAGGCAGGGGAGCGGGCAGCTGGTAGGAGGCTTTGGGCTGGGAACGGCTGACCTTCTTGCTGCGGCAGCGCCGCAGCAGTGAACCCTCGTCCGCCGCGGAGACCTCCACCGTATAGACCAGGGAGACCTCCTCCCGGGCGTCGACACTGCGCCGGAGAATCCGCAGGGAGTGCAGCTCCTTTGCCGGGCACCGCAGGATGCGGGCGGCCTCGGCGGTCAGCTGGTTTGCATCCGCACCGGGCGGCAGCTTTATGTTTTCAATCTTCAGCACGGCTAAATTCCTTTCCATGTGCGTAAAATCTGGTTCTATCTTAGCACAGCCCGACCGGCAGGGCAACGGCGGCTTGCGGCGGTGGAGCGCTTTGTTCAAAGTTCCTTTAAAAACATTTCAGGCATTTTTAAGATAAACGCCTTATACTACAGGCAAAGGTTGAGGAAGAGAGAACCAAGCAGACAACCTGATTTTACATATTCGACAAAGTCCCCGGGGATCACCCGTTCTAAGAGTCGGGTGAGCGGGATACATAATAGGAGGAATCAATTATGTATAACGACGAAAAGAACCTGTACCATTATACCTATCGCAAGGACGGCAGTGAAGCCGGCGAACAGAACGCGGCCGGTCAGCAGCCCAGTGAGGGCCAGCCGTTCACCCCGATGCATCAGACCGGGCCCAATGGCCCTGTGCAGGAGATGAAGCCTGTGAAGAAAAATCGCCTGGCCCTGAAGATCACGGCCCTGGCCCTGGCCTGTGCGCTGCTGGGCGGTGCCATCGGCGGGGGGA
>FR890848.1:1441-28588 GCA_000436875.1 Oscillibacter sp. CAG:155
GCGGCGGAGACGCCGTGGTCAGCAGCAGCGGCCGGACCGTCAGCCAGGTCAGCCTGAAGACTGTGGACGGCAAGACAGAGATGAGCGACGCGGAGGTCTATGCCGCCAATATCAACAGCGTGGTCTCTATCAACACCACCGGCACTGCAGGAACCAACATCTTCGGACAGCCGGTTCAGACCGCCTCCTCCGGTTCTGGCTTTATCCTGACGAAGGATGGCTATATCGTCACCAATCACCATGTCATTGCAGACGCCGACAGCGTGAAGGTCACGCTTTACAGCGGCGATACCTATGACGCCACGGTGGTGGGCAGCGATGAGGACTACGATATCGCCGTTTTGAAGATCGACGCACAAGACCTGCAGGCGGTCACTCTGGGTGACAGCAGCAAGCTGAATGTGGGCGACCGGGTATTGGCTATCGGCAATCCGCTGGGTGAGCTGACCTTCTCCATGAGCGGCGGCATGGTCTCCAGCGTGAACCGGACCATCAATGTGGACGGTACGCCCTTCAACATGATCCAGACGGACACCTCCATCAACCCCGGCAACTCCGGCGGCCCGCTGCTCAACAGCTACGGCGAAGTGGTGGGTATCGTTTCCGCCAAGTACTCCAGCTACTCCAATGAATCCGTGGAAGGCCTGGGCTTTGCCATTCCCATCAATGATGTCTGGGCCATGATCGAAGACATCATGACCAACGGCTATGTGACCAACAAGCCTTACCTGGGTGCCACCGTGGGCACCATGACCGAACAGATGGCGGCCCAGTACCGCTACGATATCACCAGCGGCGTGTTCATCTACTCCGTAGAGGAAGGCGGCGCAGCCGATAAGGCGGGCCTCAAGATGGGCGATGTCATCACCAAGGTAGGCGACACCGAAGTCAAGACCATGGAAGATCTGAACGCGGCCAAGAAGCAGTACTCCGCCGGTGACACGGTCACCGTGACCATCGACCGGCAGGGCAAGACCATGACCGTGGACGTCACCTGGGACAGCGTGCCTCAGGATGAGCAGGCTACCACCCAGGAACAAAGTGCCGCGCAGCCCAATCAGGGCTACACCGATCCCTACGACCTCTTTGACTACTTCTTCGGAAACGGCGGATACAGCGGCAGCAGTGCCCGCAGTGCGGCCTGACGCCGGAAAACCGGTTCCCTCGTTCCGTGATCTGAGTGCGGCTTCGCGGCAATCGCTGCGGCAAGGCAAAAAGCCGCCATTGCCACAGATGCGGACGGTTTTGATAGAATCTGACAAACCAATTTGTGTGAACGAAAAAAAGCGCACCGTGTTACTACGGTGCGCTTTTTTCAATGCTGGAATCCTGTGTGAAAAAAGAGGGAATGTGCCTTACTGCTTGTCGTCGTGATCCTGACGCTTGGTCTTCCGGCTGCTGTTGATGCCGGCGACAACGAGTACGACAACCAGAACAACCAAAATAATTCCACCGACCTGCATATGTGCCTACCTCCTAAAAAATATTTTCGCAAAATTAACAACTAAACTAAAAAAATTAACGAATTCTTTATTATGAATATAAACGAACCAAAAGGAAAAAGCAAGCATATTTTTGGTGAAAAACGAAAAAGAGCGACTGGGAACCCTCAGAGCCTGGCCAGATCCTCCTGAATTCGTCCTGCTGCTCCGTGCAGAATCCGAATGTTGTGCTCCATCTGCCCCAAATACTGATACGTGTCCCTGATGCACCGGAGGAGCAAAAAAGGCCGTGCCGGAATGCTCACCGGACTGCGGCTGCTTCAGATCGACCTCTGCTTCGACCGGCTTTGCCACCGATTCATAAGCGGAACCGCCATCTGGAACGGTCAATTCTTTTACCGTCTTCAACGCATATCGCGGCCTGGAGCCTGTAAAGAACGGCGGGCACGTTCTTTTCCTTGCACTTTCCGGCAGGAGATGATACAATACAATGTCGAAAATATGGCAAAGGAGATTTGCTTTTTATGAAGTTAGGTATTGTGGGATTGCCCAACGTGGGCAAGAGCACCCTGTTCAACGCCATTACCAATGCCGGGGCGGAGAGCGCCAATTATCCCTTCTGCACCATCGACCCCAACGTGGGCATGGTGGCCGTACCCGATGAGCGGCTGGACAAGCTGGCGGAGATCTATGAGCCGGACAAGAAGACCCCGGCGGTCATCGAGTTCGTGGACATCGCGGGCCTGGTGAAGGGCGCCAGCCAGGGCGCGGGTCTGGGCAACAAGTTCCTGGCCAACATCCGGGAGACCGACGCCATCGTCCACGTGGTGCGCTGCTTTGACGATGAGAACATCATGCATGTGGTGGCCGATGCCGGTACCAATGTGCCTGTGGACCCCAAGGGTGACATTGAGACCATTGACCTGGAGCTCATTATGGCGGACCTGGAGATGGTGAACCGCCGGATCGAGCGGGCCACCAAGGCCGCCAAGGGCGACAAGAAGTACCTCCACGAGGTGGAGGTATTCAAGGGCCTGGCGGAGCATCTCAACGGCGGCAAGTCTGCCCGGACCTATGAGTGCTCCGACGAGGACATGGCGCTGATCGCTACTTCCGACCTGCTGAGCCTCAAGCCCATCATCTATGCCGCCAACACCGATGAAGACGGCTTTACCCATCTGGAGGACAATCCCTATTACCAGCAGGTCAAGGCCATTGCCGATGCCGAGGGCGCCCAGGTGCTGCCCATCTGTGCAAAGCTGGAGCAGGATATTGCCGAGCTGGAGGGTGAGGAAAAGCAGATGTTCCTGGAGGAGCTGGGGGTAAAGGAGTCCGGTCTGGACCGGCTCATCAAGTGCTCCTACGCGCTGCTGGGTCTGATCTCCTTCCTGACCTACGGCAAGGACGAGTGCCGGGCCTGGACCATCAAGAAGGGCACCAAGGCCCCCCAGGCCGCCGGCAAGATCCACACCGATATCGAGCGGGGATTCATCCGGGCAGAGGTCATCGCGTTTGACGATATGATCAAATGCGGCGGCGTCAATGCGGCCAAGGAGAAGGGCCTGCTGCGCAGCGAGGGCAAGGAGTATGTGGTCCAGGACGGAGATATGATCTATTTCCGGTTCAATGTGTAAGATGACGGATCAGGAAAAACTGGCGGCGTATGAACGGATGTACGCCGATCTTCTGGCGGAGCGGGACAAAGTTCTGGCAGAGATGGATCAGCTCCGTGCCGCGGGGAAAAACCGGGGCGCCACCTACCAGCAGCTGCTGGCCCAGAAGCTGACGGTCCAGAATCTGATCGGACGGTTTGAAATTTACGGCATCAGGGAATCGTGAGAGTGCCGGGCGGACGGAAAGTCCGCCCGGCATTTTTTATGTTCGGGGGGGAAAATGGACTGGATACAGATGCGACTGCGATGGCTCCGCAACCAGAAGAACCTTGGAAAATTTGGAACAGAGGAAACATTTGGTGTCCCTGAGACGTGTTTTAAGTGAAAGGACGCCGAAGAGCGGGGGAAAGGAAGAAGCGCATGATGGAACGAGAGAGCCTTCTGCGCAGCGCCATGGAGACCTACGGGGACACAGTGTACCGTCTTGCTCTGTGCCGGACCCAGTCTGTGCCGGATGCGGAGGATGTGTATCAGGACGTGTTTTTAAAGCTGCTGGGGCAGCCGGCGCAGGCGTGGGAGGGAGAACATCTGAAGGCCTGGCTCATCCGAACGACCCTCAACCACTGCGCGGATCTGGGACGGTTCCGGCTGCGGCGGCAGGTGGTGCCGCTGGAGACGGCGGCGGATCTGAGCGGACCGGATGAGGAGGCGGAGGAGCTGTGGGAGGCGGTGGGGCGACTGCCGGAAAAGCTGCGCATTACCGTGCATCTCTACTATGCCGAGGGTTATCGAACAGAGGAAATCGGGATGCTGATGGGGGTCCCGGCGGCCACGGTCCGGACCCGGCTGCGCCGGGCACGCAGCAAACTGAGAGATCTTTTGGGAGGTGCGGAAGATGGAAAAGAACCGTTACCGAAACTTGAATGAGCGGATTCATGTGCCGGCGGGACTCAATGAACGGGTACTGCGGGCAGCGGAAAACCAGAAACCGGCGGCGGAGAACCCTGGGCCCTCCCAGAAAAGACGGGCACTGCTGCGGGCGGCGGTGTGCGCCGCCTGTGCGGTGGCACTGGTGGCCGGGACGCTGACGCTGCGGCCCGCGGGAGACAGCGGGACATCGGAAGCGGTGCTGCCTGGATTCACCTTCGGGTTGACTGCTTATGCCGCCGACACGGGAGAATATTACGGGACCGGGGTCAATGGCGGTCTGGCTATGACCAACGGGAGCGGGCTCGGCGGGCTGGACATCGGTATTTTCACGGGGTGTCTTTTCCGGGTGACCGGGGAGGAGATCGAGACGATCAGCCTTTCTATCAGCGGCGGCGGACTGTACCGCAGCCAGACCTCCGCAGTGAGCGCCCGGGAGGCCGGCGAACTGGAGAGTCAAGAGCCGCAGCCCGGAGAGACGGTATATAGCATCTATCGGATGGGAGATGGTCCCTGGTACGCGGAGGAGATGACCCCGCTGGGAAGTTCCGTCACAGAGGCATATGATCCGGATACCAGCTATGGATTCTGGGTGCAGCCGGGGGAGACGTCACCGGCCATGCTGGAGGATTCCACCATCAGCGGGATTGACACGTTTGAGGGAAAGACGCTGACGGTGACCGTCACATTTTCCGACGGCTCGCAGGAGACAAAAGATTATCAGCTTTCTGCGGAACGGCTGAAGGTCACCTATCTGGAAGATGGAACGCGAGTCGTCCTGCCCCAACTGGCGGGGGAGGAGGATCTGTCCACTTACGGGATCTATGCGGTGGATCTGGATCTGAGCCGGTGGCTTACCTGGCCGGTGGAGGGGGCCGATACGGTGAGTATGAGCAATCCCTTTGGAATTCCCAGGTGGCAGCCGGGCGGCCGGACATATGTAGCCCATGAAGGCATCGATATCCCTGCGGCGGAGGGGACGCCGATCCTGGCGGCGGAGGACGGAACGGTGACCGAGATCGGCTTCGACCGGGAGCAGGGCAACTATCTGGTACTGGATCATGGCGGTGGATTGACCACTTTGTACGGTCAGTGCCGAAACATCACCGGCGGACTCAAACAGGGTGACACCGTCCGGGCCGGGGAGATGATCGCCGCCGTGGGCTCCACCGGGATGTCCGCAGGGCCCCACCTTCACTTTGAAGTCCGGCAGGACGGCACAGCCCAGAATCCGGTAGCCTATTTCGACAGTGAGATCCGGGATACCCTGCACATGGAGTGAGGAAAACCCGCTTGTGCAAAACAGGGGGACCGTCAAAGTCGGTCCTCCTGTTTTTACTTTTTAATTTTATTGAATATAAAATTAAATCTTGACTTTCATAAAATTAAAGTTTATATTAATTTTATGAAAGGGGCGTGAGGCAATGGCTACCATGCCGGTGTGGATGGCGGAGTTGGAGGACGAGGACCTTACCTTTATCAAAAAGTTCCTTTTGGCCTCCGGTTCTCTGAAGGAGGTAGCCGCCCTCTATGGGGTGAGCTATCCTACAGTACGGCTGCGGCTGGACCGGCTGATCCAGAAAATCCAGCTGACGGAGAATGCCGAGGCGGACCCGTATATCTCTCTGGTGAAGCGGCTGGCAGTGGATGACAAGCTGGATTTCGACACTGCCAAGATCCTGATTACCGCGTATCGCAAGACAAAGGAGGAGACTTGATATGGAAATGGCGGCAAGGATGATGTGGGTGAGCTTGCTGGTACTGCTGGTAGTTGTGGTGGGCGGCATCCTGCTGCAGATTTTCCTTTCCAAACGGGAGAGCAAATGGCCGGGGCTGGTGCTGCCTGCAATCTCCTTTTTGTGGTCGCTGCTGTATCTTTTCAACCTGATGGATACCGGCAGCGTGGTGCAGAATATCCTAACGGCCCTTTTGACCGTGCTGCTGTCCAACATCCCCACGCTGGTGCTGCTGGCCATCTACTGGGCGGTGCGGGAAAAGCGCCGCAAGCGCAGCGAACTGGACAAAATGAGCATCGACGACCTGTAAGAAAAGGCCGCCTTCCATCCGGAAGGCGGCCTTTTTTCAGCTGTTGGCATGAGGGAGGTTCCAGCGGAAATGGGCGGAGAGAAAGCGGATGGCCAGCACCGTGCCAGCCCCCAGCAGCATAGCGGGCAGTTCTCCGGCGGAGTGCCACAGGGCGGTGCATACCAGCGCCCCCGCCAGAGAGGCGCAGGCATAGATGTGCTTGACGAAGATGTAAGGCGTGTCGCCGGCCAGAACGTCCCGCAGCACGCCGCCGCCTACGCCGGTTACCACACCCACGAACACCAGCAAAAACCAACCCGGCTGATCCACCTGCTCATAGGCGATGCGGATGCCCATGACGGTGAAAATACCCAAGCCCGCCGAGTCCATCACCAGCATCGCCAAGTCGTAGAGCACCGGGTCCCACATGAAAACCCGCCGCAGCCGGGGCCAGAACAGCACCACCGAGGTCACCACCGCCACCACGGCGTAAATGGGCGATTGGAAGGTGGCGGGGGGCGTGGCACCCAAGATCACGTCCCGGATGACTCCGCCGCCAACGGCGGTGGTCAGGCCCAGGATGCATACGCCGAAAAGGTCCATATTTTTTTTCAGAGCGGTCATGGCGCCGGAGGCCGCAAAGGCCAGGGTACCCACCAGTTCCAGAACGAGAATCAGTTGGTCCATGGGTACACCTCACTGTCCGTTCCGGACCATTTCCATGAAGGCGGAGGCCGCTGCGGTGGGGGTCACGTCCTGCAGTGTGCACATGTCCACGCTGCGGGCCGGAATGGTGAAATCCGTTTTCAGCAGCCGGATGTCTCCGGCGTCCAGGGCGTCCTGCACAAATTCCTGGGTGACGCCGGCCACGCCCAGCCCGATGCGGGAGAGCGTCACCAGCAGCTGCCGGGAGCTGAGTTCGATCTCCGGGGTCAGCGTGATGCCGCTCTGGAGGAAATACTGCTCCAAAAACACCCGGCTGCTGGCCTTGCGTTCCAGCAGGATGAGGGGAAAGGCGGCGATTTCCTGCCGGGTATAGACGTGGTCAAAGTCACACGGGTACCCGCTGCCTGCCACGAATACCGAGTGGGTGGCAAAGCAGGGCCAGTTGGAGATGGCGCTGTCCGACGGGGAGGAGGCAAAAGCGATATCTACGGCGCCGGACTTGAGCATGCTCAAGACCTTGGCACTGCGTCCGCTGACAATCTTGAGCCGGATGCCCGGATGCAGGCGGTGGAAGGCATCCAGATAGTGGGTGAGGAAGAAGCTGGTGACCGTATCGCTGGCGCCGATGACCAGTGTGCCCAGCAGCAGCTGCTGGGCCTGGGAGAGCTTGTCCTCGCCAGTGGCCAGCAGTCCCAGGGCACTGCGGACGTACTGATAAAGCATCTGCCCTTCCCCGGTAAGGCTGACGCCCCGGGGACTGCGGGAGAAGAGCCGGGCCTGCAGGGCGGTTTCCAGCTGCTTGATGGACTGGCTGACCGCCGATTGGGAGATATAGAGATTTTTTGCCGCTGTAGAGATGTTGCCGGCTTCGGCCACCTCTTTGAACACGCGGTAGAGTTCCAGTTTTACAGCCATGGGATGCCTCCAAATCAGAAGTTCTTATAGCATCTCTTTGCAGTATAAGTAAAATGCAGAAAAGATGCAACCGTTGGAGGAAAAGTTTTGGGAATTTCTTTGCAAGAGGGTCCTTTTTTGCTATACTACATTCGATATTCACTTTTGAGAAGAGGAGGCGTGCCGATGCTGGTACGGGTTTTGGCAGTGGGGGACGTGGTATCCGAGCCGGGACTGCGGCATCTGGAAAAGCATCTGCGTTCCCTGCAAAAGTGCGAGGGCATCTCCTTCACGGTAGTCAACGGAGAGAACGCTGCCTCTGTGGGGCTGACGCCGGAGCAGGCCTGGCGCATCTATGACGCCGGTGCCGATGTGGTGACCCTGGGAAACCACACCTTCGGCAAGATGCAGATCGCGGATTTCCTGGATGACACCCCCTGGCTGCTGCGGCCTGCCAACTTTACCGGCCGGGCGCCGGGACGGGGCTGCGGTGTATATGATCTGGGGGGCGTGCGCATCCGGGTGATGAACCTGATCGGACGGTGTGACCTGAGCTGGGGAGCGGACAATCCCTTTACCACGGCGGACCGGCTGCTGGCGGCGGAACAGGCGGAACTGACGGTGGTGGATTTCCATGCCCAGGCCACCAGTGAAAAGCTGGCCATGGGCTATTATCTGGACGGGCGGGTCTCCGCGCTGTGGGGTACTCACACCCATGTGCCCACTGCCGACGAGCGGGTCTATCCCAAGGGGACCGGCTACATCACCGACCTGGGGATGACCGGCGCGGTGGAGTCTGTGCTGGGCATCGAGCCCTGGCAGTCGGTGGAGTCCTTTTTGGGCGGGCTGCCGGGCCGATACAAATCCCCCCAGGGCCCGGCCAAGCTGCAGGGCGCCATTTTTACCCTGGACAGTGCCACCGGGCTGTGCACCGCCGTGGAGCGGGTGGACATCCGGTGAAAAGAAACAGCAGATAGGAGAGACCAGTCATGTCGATTCAAAAAGTCAGAGCGTATATGGAACCCTTGGGAATTGCGGACCGCATCCGGGAGTTTGACGTGTCTTCCGCCACCGTGGAGCTGGCGGCGGTGGCCGTGGGCGTGGAGGGCGCCCGCATTGCCAAGAGCCTGAGCTTCAAGGTGAACGACCTGCCCATCATCATCGTGGCGGCAGGGGACGCCAAGGTGGACAATGCCAAGTACAAGGCCCAGTTCCACACCAAGGCCAAGATGCTCACCCATGAGGAGGCCCACACCCTCATCGGCCACGACGTAGGCGGCGTTTGCCCCTTTGCACTGCCGGAGGATGTGAAGGTGTACCTGGATGTGTCGCTCAAGCGATTTGAGACGGTGTTTCCCGCTGCCGGCAGCGATTCCAGCGCCATTGAGCTTACCTGCGAGGAACTGGAGCGGTATTCCTCCAATTTCCAGGAATGGGTGGATGTGTGCAAGGGCTGGCAGGTGTAACAGCACGGACGGGAGAGCGGATAGGACTGCTGTACGCATCGTCAGGAAGTGAGGCTGCACCGGCGCTTGCCCGGCTTGGACGATCAGATGGAAAGACGGATGGAGGAGACCATGTTCCGATTTGTACACGCGGCGGATTTTCACTTGGACAGCGCCTTTGGGGCGCTGTCCCCACAGCAGGCGGCGGCCCGGCGGCGGGAGAGCCGGGAGATGCCCTTCCGGCTGGCCAACTATGTCAATGCCCACGACGTGGACCTGGTGCTGCTGGCAGGGGATCTGCTGGACGGCCACGGAGCTTTCCGGGAAACCGGAGAGCAGTTGGCGGAAGCCCTGGGCCAGATGGAGGCGCAGGTCTGCATCGCCCCCGGCAACCACGACTGGCTGGGCGGCGGCAGCGTGTGGGAGACGGTGGACTGGCCGGAAAATGTCCATATTTTCCGGGAGCCCCGGATGACGGCACTGGAACTGCCGGAGCTGCGTGTCGTGATCCACGGCGCGGCCTTCACCGCTCCCGAGCAGGCGGAGAGCCTGCTGACGGGCTTTGCTGCCCCGGCGGATGGACAGGTGCACCTGGGAGTGCTCCACGGGGAGATCGACCCGGCGGAAAACCGTTACGACCCGCTGAGAAAAGCGGAGATCGCTGCCAGCGGCCTTGCCTATCTGGCGCTGGGCCACATCCATAAGCGGACGGAGCCGCTGCGGTTTGGAAACACGGTCTGCGCCTGGCCCGGCTGCCCGGAGGGGCGGGGCTTTGACGAGTTGGGAGAAAAAGGATTTTACCAGGGCTCTGTTACCGACGGCGGACAGGTGGAGCTGACCTTCGTCCCCTTTGCCCGGCACCGGTATGAGATCCTGGAGGTGGACGTCACCGGAAAGACGCCCCGGGAGGCGGTGGAGGCGGCGCTGCCGCCGGACACGGCCCGGGACCTGTGCTGCATCATCCTCACCGGCGAGACCGGAGAGGCCGGCGCCGGTGCAGAGAGCTTGCAGGAGGCGCTGGCGGACCGGTTTTACGCCCTGGAGGTCCGGGACCGGACCCGGGTGGCGGAGGATATCTGGGCCCGGGCGGAGGAGGATTCCCTCCGGGGGCTGTTTTTGCGGGAGCTGAAGCAGAAGCTGTCGGAGGCCCAAAGCGATGAGGAGCGGGAACAGGTGACACGTGCGGTGCGCTTTGGCCTGGCGGCGCTGGATCATCGGGACCTGGGGTAAGACAGAAACGGGCGGGGCGCCTGCACCGCTTTGCACGGTGAAAAAACGGCGGAAAACCCGCGGAAAAAACCGCTGATTTCAGATAAATTCGCCTCTTGACAGGGGCAGACCAACGTGCTATAGTGTGCTTAATTTCAAAAAAGGCTTAGAAAAGGACGCTGTCCGGGAAAGACCCCAGAGAGGAGCTGCCGCTGGCTGCAAGCGGCTCTGATCCGAACCGGAACGAGCTACCACCTTGGAGCTGCCCACCGATATGTAGGCTGGGACGGGACCTCCCGTTACAGAGGACACGAGCGGCGTTCCGTCCGGAACGCAAGCAGGGTGGAACCGTGGAATACGTTTTTTCGTATCTCACCCCTGATTTTGTCAGGGGTGGGATTTTTTATTATTCTGCCCCTCAAGCAAAAGGAGGAAACCAGCATGTCCGAAGAAATGAACAACCAGTACAGCTTTGAAAACCCCGAGTACCGCAAGACCTATTGGCACACCTGCTCCCACGTCCTGGCGCAGGCGGTCAAGCGTCTGTACCCGGAGGTGAAGCTGGCCATCGGCCCCTCTATTGAGGAAGGCTTCTATTATGATATGGATTCTCCCTTCCCCTTTACTCCCGAGATCATGGAGAAGATCGAAGCCGAGATGCGCAAGATCTGCAAGGAGAAGCTGAAGCTGGAGCGGTTTGAGCTGCCCCGGGAAGAGGCCATCAAGTTCATGGAGGAAAAGGGCGAGCCCTATAAGGTGGAGCTGATTCAGGATCTGCCCGCCGATGCCCACATCTCTTTCTATAAGCAGGGCGAGTTCACCGACCTGTGCGCCGGTCCCCATCTGGACTCTACCGGCCGCATCAAGGGCAACGGCATCAAGCTCACTGCCTGCAATGCCGCCTACTGGCGGGGCGACTCCAACCGGGAGACCCTCCAGCGGATCTACGGCATCGCCTTCCCCAAGAAGGAAGAGTTGGATGCATACCTCCAGCGCATCGAGGAGGCCAAGAAGCGGGATCACCGCAAGCTGGGCAAGGAGCTGGGCCTCTTCATGCTCCGGGACGAGGGCCCTGGTTTCCCCTTCTTCCTGCCCAAGGGCATGGTGCTCAAGAACACCCTGATCGACTACTGGCGCCAGGTCCACAAGAAGTACGGCTATGTGGAGATTTCCACGCCCATCATCCTCAACCGTCAGCTGTGGGAGCGCTCCGGCCACTGGGATCATTATAAGCAGAATATGTACACCACCGTCATCGACGGTGAGGATTACGCCATCAAGCCCATGAACTGCCCCGGCGGCATGCTGGTCTATGCCAGCGAGCCCCATTCCTACCGGGATCTGCCCCTGCGGGTGGGCGAGCTGGGCCTGGTGCACCGCCATGAGCTCTCCGGCGCACTGCACGGACTGTTCCGTGTGCGCTGCTTCACCCAGGACGATGCTCACGTTTTCATGACCCGCGATCAGATGAAGGACGTCATCCAGGAGACCGTCCGTCTGTTTGATGAGGTCTATTCCACCTTTGGCCTGAGCTACACCATTGAGCTGTCCACCATGCCTGAGGATCACATCGGCACCGTAGAGGAGTGGGAGCTCAACCAGGATATCCTGAAGGATGCCATCGCTGATATGGGTAAGTCCTTCGTTATCAACGAGGGCGACGGCGCGTTCTACGGCCCCAAGCTGGATTTCCATCTGGCCGACTCCCTGGGCCGTACCTGGCAGTGCGGAACCATTCAGCTGGACAGCCAGCTGCCTGAGCGGTTTGAGCTGGAGTACACCGGCGAGGACGGCCAGAAGCACCGTCCCGTCATGATCCACCGGGTGGTCCTGGGCTCCATCGAGCGCTTCATCGGCGTCATCACCGAGCACTTCGCCGGTGCGTTCCCCGCCTGGCTGAGCCCCGTTCAGGTCAAGCTCCTGCCCATCACTGACCGGGCGGCGGAGTATGCCGACCAGGTGGCCGCGCAGCTGGATGCCGCCGGTTATCGGGTGGAGACCGATCACCGCAACGAGAAGATCGGCAAGAAGATCCGCGAGGCCCAGCTGGAGAAGGTCCCCTATATGCTGGTCATCGGCGACAAGGAGGCCGAAGCGGGCACGGTGTCCGTCCGGCACCGGGCCGACGGCGATCTGGGTGTGATGCCTCTGGCAGACTTCCAGAAGATGCTCAAGGACGACGTGGACAACAAAGTCATCAAGTAAACAATCCCGTAAAGCGGAAAAGCGCCGCGCCTGCCAGGGTGCGGCGCTTTTTTATCCAGTATTGTGTAATCGAATGGCGGACATTAGTCCTGCTGAAATAGACGAGCAGGGGAGTTTTTGTTGCGCAACAAATTGTCGGATTTCCTAAAGTTGGCGAAAAAATAGAAAATCCATTGAAACCCATGCCTGCAAAGGCGTATACTGGATGCAACTTGCGGATCGATCCGGGCGGTTTCCGCCCATCTATGAAAAGGAGGAACGCACACCATGAGTCGGGAATTCAAGAAAGTCCTGGTGGCAAACCGGGGCGAGATTGCCATGCGCATCTTCCGGGCCTGCCACGACCTGGGACTCCAGACCATCGCCATTTACTCCAACGAAGATACCTACAGCATCTTCCGTACCGCTGCGGATGAATCCTATCTGATCGGTGAGAACGAGAGCCCGCTGGGGGCCTATCTGGATATTCCCCAGATCATCCAGTTGGCCAAAAAGCACGGTGCCGACGCCATCCACCCCGGATACGGCTTTTTGAGCGAGAACGGTGACTTTGCCCGTGCCTGCGAGGAGGCTGGCATCCAGTTCATCGGCCCCTCTTCCAGAATTTTGGATCTGATGGGCGACAAGCTCTCTGCCAAGCAGATGGCGCTGGCCTGCGGCGTGCCTACCACTCCCGGTACTGCCGAGCCTCTCAAGAGCCGGGAGGAAGCCCAGAAACTGGCCATGGAGTTCGGTTTCCCCGTCATTTTGAAGGCCGCCGCCGGCGGCGGCGGCCGGGGCATGCGCCGCTGCGACACCGTGGAAGAGGTGGGAATCAACTTCGACCTGGTGAAGTCGGAGGCTAAGAAGGCCTTCGGCAACGACGACATCTTCATGGAGAAGTTCCTGGTGGAGCCCAAACACATCGAAGTCCAGGTGCTGGGCGACGAGTACGGCAATGTGGTCCACCTTTACGAGCGGGACTGCTCTCTCCAGCGCCGCTATCAGAAGGTGGTGGAGTTCACTCCCGCCTTCTCCGTGGACGAGAAGGTGCGTCAGGCCCTGTACGATGACGCAGTGAAGATCGCAAAATATGTGGGCTATGTCAACGCTGGTACTCTGGAGTTTCTGGTGGATCGAGACGGCAACCACTATTTTATCGAGATGAACCCCCGCATTCAGGTGGAGCACACCGTCACCGAGATGGTCACCGGTATCGACTTGGTGCGTTCCCAGATCCTGATCGCCGAGGGACGGCCCCTCAGTGACCCCGATATCGGTATCCCCAGTCAGGACGCCGTCCATCTCAACGGCTACGCCATCCAGTGCCGCGTCACCACTGAGGACCCTGCCAACAACTTTGCCCCCGATACCGGCAAGATCACGGCGTACCGCTCCGCCGGCGGCTTCGGCATCCGTCTCGACGGTGGCAACGCCTACACCGGCGCGGTGATCTCTCCCTACTATGACTCCCTGCTGGTGAAGGTCACCACCTGGGACAACACCTTCGCCGGTGTCTGCCGCAAGGCGGCTCGGGCCATCAATGAGATCCATGTCCGGGGCGTCAAGACGAACATCGCCTTCGTCACCAACATTCTCAAGCACCCGGCCTTTATCGCCGGCAAGTGCCACACCAAGTTCATCGACGAGACTCCGGAGCTGTTCCAGCTGGACGAGAGCCAGGACCGGGCCACCAAGATGCTCAAATACATCGGCAACATCGTGGTCAAGGAGCGGGAGGGCCACAAGTTCTACGACGCGCCCCGGTTCCCGCCAGTCACCGGTCACCGGCCTGACGGTCTCAAGCAGCTGCTGGATGCCAAGGGCCCCAAGGCTGTGGCGGATTGGGTACTGGATCAGAAGAAGCTTTTGATCTGTGATACCACCTGCCGGGATGCCCACCAGTCCCTGCTTGCCACCCGGGTCCGTACCCGGGATATCGTCAAGGGGATGGAGGGCACCAGCGAGATCCTCGCTGACGCGTTCTCGCTGGAGTGCTGGGGTGGCGCCACCTTTGATGTTGCCTACCGTTTCCTCCACGAGTCCCCCTGGGAGCGGCTGGACCTGATCCGGGAAAAGGCTCCCAACCTCCTTTTGCAGATGCTGCTCCGGGGCGCCAACGCTGTGGGCTACACCAACTATCCCGACAATGTCATCCGGGAGTTCATCAAGGAGGCCGCCCGCAGCGGCATTGATGTGTTCCGGGTGTTCGACTCCCTCAACTGGGTTCCCGGCATGGAAGTGGCCATGGACGAGGTTCTCAAGCAAGATAAAATCTGCCAGGCCACCATCTGCTACACCGGTGATATCCTGGACCCCAAGCGGGATAAGTATCCCCTGGAGTACTATGTGAACCTCGCCAAGGAACTGGAGAAGCGGGGCGCCCACATGCTGGCTATCAAGGACATGTCTGGTATCCTCAAACCCTACGCCGCCAAGAAGCTGGTCTCCACCCTCAAGCAGGAGATCGGCATTCCCATCCAGCTCCACACCCACGATACCTCCGGCAACCAGGTGGCGGCGCTGCTGCTGGCGGCGGAGGCCGGTGTGGACGTGGTGGACTGCGCCATCTCCTCCATGGCCGGTATGACCAGCCAGCCCTCTATGAACGCCGTGGTGGCGGCCCTCCAAGGCACCGAGCGGGACACCGGGCTGGATCTGGAGCGCCTCCAGCGGCTCACCGAGTACTGGGAGGATGTGCGCAAGCGGTATGACTCCTTCGAGGGCGGTATCACCTGCAACAACGCCGATATCTACCGCTATGAGATCCCCGGCGGCCAGTACACCAACCTCAAGCCCCAGGTGGAGTCCCTGGGCCTGGGCAGCCGCTTCGCGGAGGTCAAGGAAAATTACCGCCGGGTTAACGAGATGCTGGGTGACATCGTGAAGGTGACACCTTCCTCCAAGATGGTGGGAGACCTGGCCATCTTCATGACTCAGAACCAGCTTACGCCGGAAAATATCGTGGAAAAGGGCGAGGCCCTGGCCTTCCCGGACAGCGCGGTGAGCTACTTCTCCGGCATGATGGGCCAGCCTGCCGGCGGTTTCCCCAAGGATCTGCAGCGTGTGGTGCTCAAGGACAAAAAGCCCATCACCTGCCGCCCCGGTGAACTGCTGCCTCCCGTGGACTTTGAGGAAAAGAAGCGGGAGATGGCCGCGTTTGACGCCAATCCCAGCTGGCGGGCAGTCCTCAGCTACTGCCTGTATCCCAAGGTGGTGGAGGACTTTGTCAAAAACCAGAAGGAGTACGGCTACATCATGCGTCTGGGCAGCCACGTGTTCTTCCATGGTTTGGCGGTGGGCGAGACCAACAAGGTCAATATCGCCGACGGCAAGACCCTGGTCATCAAGTACTTGGGTCTTGGCGAGGTGGACAGCGAAGGCATGCGCACCGTCAGCTTTGAGCTCAACGGCATCCGCCGGGACGTGCAGGTACCCGACGAGGCGGCCCAGAAGGACATTGTCCGGGTGCCCATGGTGGACCCCGAGGACAAGAGCCAGGTGGGCGCGTCCATCCCCGGCGCTGTCAGCAAGATCAATGTCAAGGAAGGCGACACGGTGGAGAAGAACCAGACCCTGCTGACCATCGAGGCCATGAAGATGGAGACCGCCATCACCGCCCGCATGAGCGGCACGGTGGAGCGCATCGAGATCCGCGAGGGCGATACCGTCAAGGGCGGCCAGCTGCTGATGACCATCAAGTGAGGGCAGCCTGCTCCAAATAAAGACCCGCTCGTACGGAGAGACCGGTTTTTCGACCGGCCTCTCCGCCTTTTTTGGCAGAGATGGCGTCAAAAACGGGAAAATCCACATAAAAAAGGGGAGCGGGCAGCGGTTCTCTTACACAAACGTCACGAAAAATGCAAGTCACGCGATAAAGTCTTGCAAAAATAATGTCTGGCGAAAAAAATATACTTGAAAAATGAAAGAGAATACGGTATGATATGCACATACATGCACGGTATCCCGTGCCAAAATGATGCGAGGAAAGAGGATTCATGTGATGAAGAAGTTTTTGTCTCTGCTTCTGGCAGCCATGATGGTGGCATCCCTGCTGACAGGCTGCGGCGATAACGCTGCTGCGGACACCAATACCGGTGATGACGCGGGCAACACGGAAACCGCCCAGACCAACTGGAACGTTTCCTCCACCCCCGGTTCCGGCACGGAGCTGAAGTTCCGTACCGGCGGCGACCAGGGTACCTACTACGGCTTCGGCAGCGTACTGGCCCAGGCCATCACCACCAACGGCAATGGCACCAAGGTCACGGCCGTGGTCAGCAACGGCTCTCAGGACAACATCGAGCAGATGGACCTGAACATCGCACAGCTGGGCTTTGTTCAGTCCGACGTCATGAGCTACGCCTACAACGGCGAGCGTCTTTTTGAGGGCTATCCCGTCACCGACTTCTCCACGGTGGCCGCCCTGTACATGGAGCAGGTCCAGATCGTCACCTGCGATCCCGACATCAAGACGGTGGCGGATCTGAAGGGCAAGACCGTGTCCATCGGCGCCTCCGGCTCCGGCGTGTACTACAACGCTCTGGATATCCTGGCCGCCTATGACCTGACGGAGTCCGATATCAATGCCCAGTATCAGGACTTCGGCAACAGTGCCGATGCCCTGCAGGATGGTAAGATCGACGCTGCCTTCGTGGTGGCCGGCGCTCCCACCGTGGCAATCACCACCTTGGCTACTGCTAAGGACACCTATTTGGTAGGTTTGGACGATGAGCACATCGCCAAGCTGAAGGAAGCATCTCCTTATTATGAGGAGTACACCATCCCCGAGGGAACCTATGAGGGCGTGCCCGAGACCAAGACCGTGGCTGTCAGCGCCGTGGTGGTCGCCCGGGACGACGTCTCCGAGGAGGATGTGTACAACATCGTTTACACCATTTTCGAAAACATGGACAACATTGCCCAGTCTCACGACAAGGGCAAGGAGCTGAATCTGGACTTCGCTGCCGGCGTCACCGCAGTGCCCTATCACCCCGGCGCGGCCAAGTACTTTGCTGAAAAGGGGTATGACGTGCCCACCAAGTAATCGGGCGCGACCCCATGGAACTACGGCGGATCTCCGCCGTAGTTCCTCTTAATGTCCGGCCGGTGAGCGGGACAAAACCACATCCGAAATGAGAGGGAAAACCCAATGGCTTTGTTCAAAAAGAAAGAGGCGGAGCAGGCACCGCCGACCGCCTTTGAAGAGCACGATACGTCTGTCGGCACCGCCGCGGATGTTGAGGCGGTCATGAAAAAATACGACCGGGAGTCCAACACCCGGGTCTGGGAAGGCATGCCGAAACTGGTCATCCGCTGGCTGATGGTGCTGTTTTCCCTCTATTGCATCATTGACACCGTGTTCCTTTCCACCATGCAGGAGATCCGACTGCCGGTGTTCGTGGGTCTGATCCTGCTGTTCGGCTTTTTGACCTTCCCTGCGCGGAAAGGTGACACCCGGGTCAACCACATGCCTTGGTATGATATCATTTTGCTGATTATCGGCCCCGGTGCTTATTTCTTCTATGCCGTCAACGCCCAGAACGTTATTCAGATGTCGGCCCGGGTCATGCAGAATGATCTGTATATGGTTATCGGCCTCATCGGCATCCTGGCACTGGTGGAGCTGTGCCGCCGGTGCGTGGGCCTGCCCATTTTGTGCGTGGCCGGTGTGCTGCTGGTCTACACCTTCTTTAACCTGATGGGTACGCCCAGCGCGGACCAGGTGAAGCTGACCATCTACCAGGTGATCCGCACCATGTTCTACACCAACAACGGCATTTTCGGCGGCCCCATCAGCGTGTGCGCCAAGTTCATTGTGGTGTTCATCATCTTCGGCGCCTTCCTGGAGCGGACGGGCATTGCCCAGTTCTTCATCAACCTGGCCAACGCTGTGGCCGGCGCTGCCCCTGGCGGTCCCGCCAAGGTGGCTGTCATCTCCTCCGCCCTGTGCGGCATGGTGTCCGGCTCCTCCGTGGGCAACACCGTTACCACCGGTTCCGTCACCATCCCCATGATGAAGAAAACCGGCTACAAGGGCGAATTTGCCGGCGCTGTGGAAGCGGCTGCATCCACCGGCGGCCAGATCATGCCCCCCATCATGGGTGCCGCTGCCTTTTTGATGGCGGAGTTCACTGGTGAGCCGTACAGCCAGATCGCCGTGCGGGCTATCCTGCCTGCCGTGCTGTACTTCACCGGCATCTACATCGCGGTGCATCTGGAGGCCAAGAAGCTGGGCCTGCAGGGTATCCCCCGGGATCAGCTGCCCAAAATGGGGAATCTGATGAAGAAGATCTATCTGCTTTTCCCCCTGGTGCTGCTGGTGATCCTGGTGTCCACCAACACCTTCACCATGGCCAAGTCCGCGGCCATTGCCATTGTGGCGGCCGTGGCGGTGGGCCTTTTGAACAACGTGGTGGATATGGCTGCCAAGAATGAGGACCGCGCGGATTTCCTCACCTTCGGCAAGATCCTGGACGCCTTGGAGGGCGGCGCCAGAGGCTCCATCACCGTGGCCGTGGCCTGCGGCGTGGCAGGTATCATCTCCGGCTGCATCACCGTGACGGGCCTTGCGTCCAAGCTCCTCAGCGCCATCGTGAACCTCTCTGGCGGCCATGTGATGATTGCACTGGTGCTGACGATGCTCTGCTGCATCGTGCTGGGCATGGGCGTTCCCACCACTGCCAACTACTGCATCATGGCGGCCACCTGCGCCCCCATTCTGATGGACCCCTCCATCGGCGTGAGTAAAATGGCAGCCCACTTCTTCGTGTTCTACTTCGGCATCGTGGCCGATATCACGCCTCCTGTGGCTTTGGCGGCCTATGCCGGCAGCGCCATTGCTAAGGCAGACCCCATGAAAACCGGCGTCAACGCCACAAAACTGGCCATTGCCGCATTTATTGTTCCTTACATTTTTGCCATGAATCCCCAGATGCTGTTTGTGGATGTGAGCAGCGCCCTGCAGGTGGTGCAGATCTGCATCAGCGCTCTCTTGGGCATCTTCGGCGTGGCCGCTGCGCTCAACGGCTTCCTGTACCGCCCCATCAGCCCGCTGCTGCGGCTGGTTCTGGTGGTGGGCGGCCTGGGCATGCTGATCCCCGGCACCGTGACTGACGTGGTCGGTTTCGTACTGGTGGTAGGTGTGGTGTTCTACCAGAAAGCCACTGCCAAGCGGCTGGCTGCTGCCTGAGCTGTTCAAAAGACGCTCCCGTTTTTGGGAGCGTCTTTTTCTCTTCTTAAAAAGACAGAGCGGATGTAACCTTTTTCCAGATCCTTCCGTCTATTATTAATAATGTAGTATGCGTCATGTATCCTGAAAGAACAAAGAGCTTTTGCAGCTGCCCTCTTTGTAACCGTTTTGTTGTTGCTTTATCAGGAGAACTGTACTAGCATGATTCATACAGTTGGACAAAGCAATCGGGAGAACTGTAAATGGAAAGATAGGAGAACGAGCCAATGTCTGAAGTCAAGGATCTGGAAAATAAGACCCTGTCCCAGGCGGAACCCGTCTTGCCGGATACTGCGGAAAAGACTGTGCCCGCATCCGAAGGGAAAAAGGGAAAATGGAAAACGATGCCCCGGCAGAAACGGCGCCGGATCATCCGCCGCGTGATTGCGTTGGTGGTGGTGCTTGCAGTCGTGGTGGGCCTCATCAAGGTGTTCGGCGGCAAAAAGTCGGATGATACGCAGATCGTGACGGACACCGTGCAGTACGGTTCCATCACCTCCACCGTGGAGGGCAACGGCCTGACCAAGGCCAAGAAGAGTGAGACCATCACCCTTACCACCGCTGGAACCGTGACGGATGTCATGGTGACGGAGGGCCAGAAGGTCACCGCCGGAACGCCGCTGTTCACCGTGGATTCCGAGGCTGCCCGCACTGCTGTGCAGAAGGCCCGGAAGGACGTGGAGGGGTATGAGAAGCAGCTCAACACCCTGCAAAAGGACATTGCGGGACTGAATCTGGCTGCCGGCTACCCCGGCAAGCTGATGGATGTGGTGACCCTCAATCCCGGCGACACCATCAACAAGGGTGACAAGGTTGCCACTCTTTCGGATGACACCCGCCTGCGGCTGGAGCAGTATTACAGTTATGCCTACGCCGGGGACATCAAGGTCGGCCAGACCGTGCAGGTGTCCATTCCCTCTCTGATGAGCACCATTCCCGGCACGGTGGAGGCGGTCCACATGGTCAGCCGCATCACGCCGGAGGGCTCCAAGCTCTTCTCCGCGGAGATCGTGGTGAAAAACGAGGGCGCGCTGACGGCGGATATGGCAGCTTCCGCCACCGTCACCGTAAACGGCGAGACGGTCTATCCCTATGAGCCGGGAAAGCTGGCTTATTACCGTACAGGTGATCTGACCTCCACGGTCAGCGGCACCGTCATCTCCAGCAGCCTGGTGAATTACCTCCAGGTCTCCGCTGGACAGGTGCTGGTGCGGATTGACGGCGAGAGCAGCGAAAGCGAGATCTTCACGGTACAGCAGAGCCTGGAGGAAGCCCGCAAGACGCTGGATACTGCCCAGAAGAATCTGGACAACTGCAACGCCGTGGCTCCCATTGACGGCACGGTCATCGGCCTTGCCATCCAGCCTGGTTCGGAGCTGGAGGCCAATACCACCGTCATCACCATCGCGGATACCTCCACCATTGTGGTGGATGCCACCGTGGATGAGCGGAATGTGTCCTACGTCAAGCCCGGCATGCAGGTGGAGATCGACCAGTGGGGTACCACTTTCTATGGCACAGTGGATACGGTGAGCCTGAACTCTAAGGCGGAAAACGGCGTGGCGACCTATCCCATGGTCATCAGTGTGGATAATCCCGATGGGTCGCTGATGACCGGCAGCTATGTCAACTACAAGCTCACTGCCAGTGAGAACGACAACTGCCTGATCCTGCCCATCCAGTGCGTCAAGTCCGTGCCTTTGGAGGACGGTTCCGCTGCGGATGTGGTGTTCGTCAAGTCCAATACCCGGCCGGAGAATGCCATTGATACCACCGCAACAGTGGATGGCCTGCCCAGCAGTGGGTTCTGGCCGGTGCCGGTGGAGACGGGCATCTCTGACGACTACAACGTGGAAATCAAGTCCGGTGTGGAGGAGGGAATGGAGGTCTTTACCACCGCCCCCACCACCGGAACCTGGTAAGGTGACGCCATGCTGATTGAGATCAAAGACGTCTACAAGATCTATGGCGAGGGTCTGGAGAGCGAGGTCCGTGCTCTGGACGGTGTGAGTCTGACCATCGACCGGGGAGAATTCGTGGCGGTGGTGGGTCAGTCCGGCTCCGGCAAGTCCACCATGATGAACGTGCTGGGGTGCTTGGACATCCCCACCCACGGTGAGTACTACCTGGACGGAACAAACGTCCGGGAACTCACGGACCGGGAACTCTCCCACATCCGCAACAAGCAGATCGGATTCATCTTTCAGCAGTACAACCTGATCCAAAGCCTGACGGTGCTGGAGAATGTGGAGCTGCCCCTGATCTATCAGGGGGTCGGCTCCGATAAGCGCCGGGAACTGGCAATGGAGGCGCTGGAACGGGTGGGCCTGCTGAGCCGTATCAAGCACAAGCCGGTGGAGATGTCCGGCGGCCAGCAGCAGCGGGTTGCCATTGCCAGGGCCATCGCTACCCATCCCCCCATCATTATGGCCGACGAGCCCACCGGCGCCCTGGATTCCCACACGGGCCACGATGTGCTCCGCTTCCTCCAGCAGCTCAACAAGGAGGGCAGTACGGTCATCCTCATTACCCACGACAACGGGATCGCCGCTACCGCTCGCCGGTGCGTCCGGCTGCAGGACGGTAAGATTGTGGAGGACCGTGAGCAGGAGGTGGATTGGTTTTGAATATCCGACAGGCAATGAAAATGGCCCTGCGGTCCATTCTGGGCAATAAGGGCCGGTCCATCCTGACCATGCTGGGCATCATCATCGGCATCGCCTCCGTCATGACCATCGTCTCCGTGGTCAACGGGCAGAACCAGCAGTCCCTCAAGCAGTTTGAAGCCATGGGTACCAACCGGATCAGCGTGTCCCTTTCTCTGTATGACGGCCGGGATTGCTTCCAGGATCTCTACAACTACTGCAACGGCCTGGGAAGCGATCTGGTGGTGGGCGTGACGCCCTCCGGAATGGCCAGTGCCACCATCGTTTACGGCACCAAAAACAGCAACGCCATGCAGAAAAACCAGGAGAACATGTTCAACGAAAGCGGCGCCGTGCGGACGGACGTGGAACTGCCCCCGGATCTGTATTACGGCAGTGACCAGTATGCGGTCTGCAACAATTATAAACTGGAAAAAGGGCGGGATCTGAGTTTCCTGGATATCCGCCAGCACAGCCAGGTCTGTGTCCTGGGTGCCCGGGCGGCCCGGAACTTCTTCGGCTATTCCGATCCTCTGGGCAAGGATCTGTCCGTCAACGGCTACCCCTTCAAAGTGGTGGGTGTCTACGCGGAAAAGGACCCGGACAGCGCCTTTTCCCAGGACAATGTGATTATCTTCCCCTATACTGCCAGCCGGCTGCTGAGCCCCGGTCAGAGCATCAGCGATTTCGTGGTCAAGGCCGCCTCCCGGGAGGCCACAGATGAGGCCATCACCCGGCTCAACGGGTTCCTCTCCGGCCTGACGGGCAACGGTGAACGAGGCTGGGGCAATGCATACAGCGACAACCAGTGGCAGAATACCCTGAATGAGCAGGCGGCCATGATGAGCATGGTGTTGGGCGGCATCGCAGCCATCTCGTTGCTGGTAGGCGGTATCGGCATCATGAACATCATGCTGGTGACCGTCACCGAGCGGACGCGGGAGATCGGCATTCGCCGTGCCATCGGCGCCGAGCGCAGCTCCATTGTCACGCAGTTTTTGATCGAGGCGGCCATGCTCTGCGGCATCGGCGGCATCATCGGACTATCCATCGGTACAGTGGCCACACGGGTCACCGGAAAACTGCTGGTACATATGGACATCTGGCCATCGGTACCGATTACATTGGGCGCATTTTTGCTCTCGGTGGTGCTGGGTATTTTGTTTGGCATTTACCCGGCGGCCAAAGCATCCAAGCTCCAGCCGGTGGAAGCGCTGCGGGCGGAATGAAGGGAGAACAGATATGAAAAGACGAATTTTGAGCCTGCTGCTGGCGGTGTGCACGGCGGTGTCTTTGCTGGCACTGCCGGCCGGCGCCGCCAACAGCGGCACCGTTACTTTTTCCGATGTCAACGACCGGAATACCGCCATGGCGGTGGAATCCCTGCGCTTGATGGGTGTCCTGGACGGGTACGGCGACGGGACCTTCCGGCCCGGCGCTTCGCTGACTCGGGCCCAGTTCTGCAAAATGGCGGTGTATGCCATGAACGGGGAGGATGAGCTGGGACGCTATTCCACCGTCACGGTGTTCCCGGATGTCAAACCCAGTTACTGGGCTTCTTCCTATATCAATATGGCGGCCAAGGGCAAGGGTGTTATTGCGGGCTATGCCGACGGACAGTTCCACCCTGAAAGAACCGTCACTGTGGGGCAGGCCGTAACCATTTTGCTGCGGCTGCTGGGCTATAAGGATGAGAATCTGGGCGGAATCTGGCCCCAGAGCTATATGGCGGAGGCCGCCAGTATCGGGATGACGGATGGTGTGTCTACCAATGCCTATGCGGCACTGACCCGGGCACAGGCGGCACAGCTCTTCCTGAACCTGCTGCGGGCCAATATGGTGGAAGGCGGTTCCTATGCCGCGACCTTGGGCACCGTAGTGGAGAACGTCATGCTGGTCTCCTCCACGGCAAAGGCCCCTGACGGCCGGGAAAACGGCCTGGAGACCGCTGGCGGAAGCATCTATCAGCTGGCCTCCGGCAAAACCTCCAACGGCATGCTCAACGGTTACAAGGGCACGATGGTGCTGGATAAGCAGGGAAAGGCACTGACCTTTGTCCCCGATGCGGTGGGCAGCAGCAAGGTCATTACTCTCTCCACGGCTAAGGCCACCGAGATCACGGATATTACCGGAGTCCGGTATACGCTCACCAGTGATACGGCTACCTACTATAACGGAAAGGAAACCACCTGGGGCGAGACTTACTCCTGGCTCAATGCCGGTGCGTCCGTGACGCTGTATCTGGGCGCTGCGGGCAACGTAGAGTATGTGTTCGTGGGCGGCGGTTCCACTGCCAGCGCGGCTGTGGTGGGCTATGAGGATCACTCTGCGGCGGGCTTTGATTCCCTGGTGGGGACCGGAACGACCTACACCATCTACAAAAACGGTGTGAAGGCCACCTCCGCAGATCTGCGCAAGTACGACGTAGCTACCTATTCCACGGTCACCAATACCATCCGGGTGTGTGATACCCGCATCAGCGGCTACTATGAGGCGTGCAGCCCCAATGCCAAGGAGCCTTCCAAGGTGACAGTGCTGGGCCATGAGTTTAATGTGTTGTCCACCGCCATGGAAAGTCTCTCTGAATTTAAGCCGGGCGATCAGATCACCCTGCTGCTGACGGAGGATAACCAGGTGGCGGCAGCAGTGAAATCCGGAACCAGCGGTGCCAGCGGCAATGCCGTGGGTATTGTCAAGAGTGCCTCTGCGGGCTCTGCCTCAGTGGATCTGCTGTGTGGCATCCACGTGGAGGGCAAGGCCAACTTGTCTGATTCCACGGCGGCGCAGCTGCAAGGTCAGCTGGCTCGTGTCAGCTCCACCAAGGAAGGGCTGAATGTCAGCAGCCTTACCGGAGGCGTGGGCGGCGATCTGGATGTGAACGCCAGAAAGCTGGGCAACAAGAGCCTGGCCGACAATGTGATGATCTTCCGGAGAGACGGCGGTGCATTGACCTCCGTCAGCCTCAGGGAACTGACCAGCGGCATTATCGCCAGAAGCCAGATCTCCTATGCCCGGACCAACTGGGCCGGTGATGTGGATCTGATCGTTCTGGGCAGTGCCGACAGCAGTACGGTCTACTATGGCCGGGCTGTCGTGCAGACCAGCACCGCTGAAAACGGCAATGAAACGAGAACGCTGGCAGTGGAGTACGGCAACGGTCAGCGGAGCGAGGCCATTCGGACAGACAACCATATCAGCAACGGCGATTACATCTACATGGGTGTCAAGGGCGGCCGAATCACAAGCCTGGGCTCTCTGACCTGCCTGTCCGGTGTTGCCAACAGCGCGTGGAGCGGCGACGGCGCCGTTACTGTGGCGGGCCGCACCTATACCGTCTCTGACAGCGTGGCATGTTATAACCGTACCACGGGGACCTGGATGACTCTCGCCGCCGCACATGCGTATGCAGCGAAAGCGGACCTGTATGTCCGGGACGGCGTGGTCCGTGTCATCGAAGTAAATTAAGCGACAGATAAGACACTCTTCCAGCAAAAGAACCGTTCCGTGGGATTTCCCACGGAACGGTTCTTTTTATCTGGAAAGAGAGGCGGCCGGCGTGCGCAGCGCATCTGCTCTTTTCCCGGGAAAGACCAGGAGCCGCTCAGACAACCTGGAAGAGATAGAACTTGAGGTAATTGGTCTCATCCACGCCCCAGAGAATAGGATGGTCACAGGACTGCTGCCGTGCTTCGATCTGCCGCAGCTGTACGCCGGCGTCCCGGGCGGCGTCATGGAGCATGGCCACAAACTTCTCCTCCGTAGCGAAGTGGGAGCAGGAGCAGGTGGCCAGATACCCGCCCCGGGGCAGCAGACGCATGGCCCGATAGTTGATTTCTTTGTAGCCGGCAAGGGCGTTTCGGACTGTTTTGCGGGACTTGGTGAAAGCCGGCGGATCCAGAATGATAAAGTCGTACCGGGTAGGCTCTTTCTCCAGGGCAGGCAGCAGGTCAAAGACATTGGCGGCCATGCAGGTGACCCGGTCAGTAAGACCGTTGCGCTCCGCGTTGGCCCGGGCCATTTCCACGGCAGCCTCCGACACATCCACCGCAGTCACATGGGCCGCACCGCCCAGCGCGGCGTTGAGGGCGAAAGAACCAGTATGGGTGAAGCAGTCCAGCACCGTCTTCCCCCGGGCCAGCCGGGCTACCGCCCGGCGGTTATACTTCTGATCCAGGAAGAAGCCGGTTTTCTGCCCGTTTTCCACATCCACCAGATACTTCACACCGTTTTCCGTGATCTCGGTGACGGAAGAAGCCGGGGGCTCCTCTCCAGGGAGATGATACCATCCCTTTCCTTGGGGCAGGCCCTCCTTTTCCCGCAGAGCCACATCGTTGCGCAAAAATACGCCCCGGATGGACTGCCCGTCCTCCCGCAGGATACGGACCAGTGTGGGCAGCAGAAGATCCTGGATGGTTTCCATACCCACGGAGAGGACCTGCACACTTAAAAGATCGTGGAATTTATCCACCGTCAGACCGGGGAAGGCATCCGCTTCCCCGAAGATGATTCGGCAGGCGTCCAGATCCGCCGTGTCCATAACGGATTTACGGTATTCCCAGGCCCAGCGGAGCTTTCGCTCCCAAAAGGCCTCGTCGAAGCGGTCGTTGGCATTCCGGGAGAGCAGGCGCACCCGGATCTTGGAGTGCTCCGAGAGGAAACCGGTGCCCAGGTACCGGCCTTTTTTGCTCAATACATCCACCAGACCGCCGTTTTCGGTGGTGCCTTCGGAGCTGACGATCTCCACGTCATAGACCCAAGGGTGCCCCCGGAGAATGGCGGCCTCCGCCTTGGGGGTCACGGTGTAGCAGGGATAGCTGCGGGCTGCTTTCATACGTAAACTTCCTCGTATAATAAGATTTGCAGACA
>FR890849.1 GCA_000436875.1 Oscillibacter sp. CAG:155
TCCAGCGCATCGTCATCTCCGCCAACATGGGTCTGTAAGAGGAGGAAGAAACGAACATGAAGATCATTGTTTGCGTCAAGCAGGTCCCCGATACCTCCGGCAAGGTGGCTGTCAATCCCGACGGCACCCTGAACCGTGCATCCATGCAGACCATCACCAACCCCGACGACATGAACGCCGTGGAGGCCGCCCTGAAGATCAAGGACGCCACCGGCTGCAAGGTCATTGTGGTCACCATGGGCCCCGCTCCCGCTGCCGGCATGCTGCGGGAACTGATGGCCATGGGCGCCGATGAAGGCGTTCTGGTGTCCGCCCGTGAGTTCGGCGGCTCTGATACCTACGCCACCTCTCAGATCCTGGCCGCCGCCATCTCCACCATCGGCGTGGAGTCCGACGATATCGTCATGTGCGGCCGGCAGGCCATCGACGGCGATACCGCCCAGGTCGGTCCCCAGATCGCTGAGAAGCTGCACCTGCCCCAGGTGACCTACGCCGCTGACATCACCAAGGACGGCAACACCCTGACCGTCAAGCGGATGCTGGAAGACGGCTACATGACCATCAAGGTCCAGACCCCCTGCCTGATCACCTGCATCAAGGAGCTCAACAACCCCCGTTACATGAGCATCGGCGGCATCTATGAGACTTACAACAAGCCTCTGGAGACCTATGACTATGAAAAGCTCAAGGATCATCCCCTGATCGATGCCACCACCATCGGCCTGAAGGGCTCTCCCACCAACATCTTCAAGAGCTTCACGCCTCCCCAGAAGGGCGTTGGCATGATGCTGGAAGGCAGCGGCAAGGAGACCTGCGAGAAGCTGGCCGGCATCCTGGCCGACAAGCACATCATCTGAGAAAGGGGAATAAACGACTATGTCTAACTTCAACAGT
>FR890850.1 GCA_000436875.1 Oscillibacter sp. CAG:155
TGCAGCGGCGGGCCTATGATGCCGGGCAGAGCAAACGGCAAGAAGGTGGCGCTGACCGATGCGTTCGAGGCCCCTGGGGCGGTGCGGGCTGGAAAAATGACGGAGGAAGAGGCATACAATCTGGAGGAGCACGCCTGCCCGGGATGCGGTTCCTGCGCCGGTATGTTTACGGCAAACTCCATGAACTGTATGACGGAGATCCTGGGAATGGGCCTGCCTGGAAATGGTACCATTCCCGCGGTGGAAAGCCAGCGCATCCTGCTGGCCAAGCACGCCGGTATGAAGGTGATGGAGCTGGTGCGGGAAAATATTTGCCCCCGGGATATTGTGACGGAAAAGGCTATCAAAAATGGCCTGACTGCCGACATGGCGCTGGGATGCTCTACCAACACCATGCTGCATCTGCCTGCCATCGCCCATGAGGCCGGAATTCCTTTCGACCTGAACGGTGTCAACGCCGTCAGTGACAGTGTGCCCCATCTGGTAAAACTGAATCCCGCAGGCGTCCATTGTCTGGTGGACCTGAACGAGGCGGGGGGGCTGAGTGCTGTCATGAAGCGCCTGGATGAAATGGGACTGATTGATCCTTCCGCCAGAACTGTGGATGGTACCTGGGCGGACCGGATTGCAAAAGCCGCCATTTTGGACGAGGACGTGATTCGCGACCGGGAGCACGCCTACTCCCAGACCGGCGGTCTGGCGGTGCTGTATGGAAATCTGGCGCCTGACGGTGCGGTGGTCAAGAAGGGTGCTGTGCTGCCGGAGATGATGGTCCACACCGGCCCCGCCAAGTGCTTTGACAGTGAAGAGGCCTGCTGTGAGGGCCTGTACGCAGGCAAAGTGGTTTCCGGTGACGTAGTAGTGGTGCGGTACGAGGGCCCTAAGGGTGGCCCCGGCATGCGGGAGATGCTGACTCCTACCGGTGCTATTGCCGGAATGGGACTGGATTCCACCTGCGCGCTGATTACAGATGGCCGTTTTTCCGGTGTCAGCCGGGGGGCGTCTATTGGACACATTTCGCCAGAGGCTGCTGCGGGCGGACTTTTGGCATATGTGGAGGACGGAGACCTGATTTCGATTGACATCCCGAATCATAAGCTGGAGCTGTTGGTTTCAGAAGACGAGATTGCCGCTCGCCGAGCAAAGAGGGTACCCCAGCCGCCCAAAAAAGTAAGCGGATACCTGAAACGGTACCGTGCAATGGTCTCCTCCGCCAATCAGGGAGCAATTCTGGAAACCGACAAGTTCTTATAAGATGGGCAGTGGAAATCCCAAGTGACGCAAATCTGCGCAGTACTTTCCTTCTGAGTACGGATTCAAAGGATATGAGAGGCGCCTGCCTGACCTCAAGACGAATGGACCGCAAGAGCGACAAAGCAGCGCCGGACGGAATTTTCTCCGTCCGGCGCTGCTTTACGCATGGAGCTGTGCGGCCGGAATTGCAAAAAAATACAACTCAGGCCTGCTTGATCAGCCGGCGCAGGGTCGTGCGGCTGATGTCCAGCCGCTTGGCGGCGGCGGACTGATTTCCGTTGGTCTCGGCCAGGACACGCAGTGCCACGTCCTGGCTGATTTTGTCCAGTGTCTGACTGAGATCCAGCGGCTCGAAAATGTCACCCATTCGGGAGGTATGGGTATTGCCGTACTGTTCTTTCTGCAGGATATCACGGACACTTTTGGCGGTGATGATCTGCTCGGAGGAGGCAGTCAGCTCCTCCAGTACCCGCTGGAACTGGGCGTAATTATGGGGCCAGGGAAAGGACTGCAGCAGATGGACGGCCTCCGGTTCAGCCTCCAGCACCGGGTAGGGACGGGAGGCGTTGAGGCGGCTCAGGGAGGAGTTGATCTGCGCGGGAATTCGGTCCTTGAGTTTCCGCAGCGGCTGAAGGTACAGAACGCGGCAGTTGAGCCGGTCCAAAAATTCAGCACCCTCCGGGGACATCTGTTCTCCGGGGCGGCAGATGCAGGAGAACAATATGCGGCTGCGGCGGCAGACTTCTCCTTCTGAAAGCGTTTCGATCAGCTGCAGGCGGCGCTGGGGGGAGAGCATATCCACGCGGGAGAAGTAGAGCGTGCTTCCGGTCTCAGTCAGGGGAGAATTATGGCTTTCCAGGAGAAATTCCCAGCTCTTTTCATTGAGCAGGCTACAGTTGATGGAAACCAGCGGCGCGTCCTGCAGGGGACCCTGAATATAGAGGTGGGCGGCAATCCGCTCCATGCACGTTCCCTCTTCTCCGGTGATGATGACGGGAGCCATGCTGCCGTCCAGCTGGGCCGCATCCTCTGCCGGAGGACCGTACAGGTCCCGGAAACTGAAGCTGCCGCTGTATGCCTTCCGTTCCGCCTCCTGTCGGGAAAAGAAGCGAATCCCGGTCTGATTTTTGCTCAGAGCCGCCTTGCGGGCGGTAAAGTAAACCGCAGTGTAATCCTCATCCACGGAGATAGGACGAATCCGAATGGCATACTGGGTCCCGTTGGTACTGCGGGTGATGCGGCGTTCCTTTCCTTCGGGAAGTTCATTCAGTTCCCGCCGCAGCAGATTGAGGAGCTCCGGGGAATCATCTCCCCCCTGAAAAAACACCAGGTTTTTCCGCTGGTCAAATACGGCCACTTGGGTACCCTGGCCGCTGAGCAGGGCGCGGAACAGCGCATTTTCATTTTGCAGGTGTTCCCGACTCCGGCAAAGGGCGATGGCCCGGTCCAGAGCCTGCCGGATGCTCTCAAGCCCGGAGGTGATGAAAATGGTGTTGAGCCCAATATTTCTTGCAATGATGTCTGCGGTCATATCGCAGAGCACCGTGTCGTACTGCGCGTCTTTCAAATGACGCAAAGTGGGCTCCAGTTCTTCAATGGATTTCACCGTGAAGATCTCCACCTGATAATTTAAGAGGTCACAGAGGATCTGGGCGCTGATGGCGATGTTGGCATACGCCACCATGGCAAGCTTTCCGTGGAGCCCGCCGGAGAGTTTGAGCGCGTAAAGAATGTCGTGAAGGGAAATCTCAATTTCCACCACGGGGAGCTGGAGCTTTTTCAAAATCTGGGCGGTGCCGCCGCGGGAGATCACCGCGTCGTATTGATTGGGGAAATTGCTCTGGGCAATTTCCGCACCCTCCTCCATATTTCCCTCAAAGACGTCGATCTCCACCTGGGGGTATTCTGCCGCCAGGTTGAGCAGAAGCGTCTTCATTCCCTTGTATGGAACGATTCCAAGAAGCCGGACCCGACTGTTCATTATTGGGCACCACCTGCATCAAACTTTACGGTGATTGTATCACATGGTCAAAAATAATACAACATTTTTTACATGTGGTCAAAAAATGTACAGTTGAATCCGGAAAATTAAATTGAATCCACACGTAAACCTTTGTATTATGATATATACAGAGCGTCTGTATCAAAAATATACAGTGCGCTGTGATATAGAAAGGAAAAGGAGAGACGTTATGAGTAGCACAATGCTAGTAGTCAATCTCGCGATTTCAATCGTCATCATCATTGGTTTGATCTTGATCCCCAAGCTGAACCCCATGGTGAGCCTGATCATCGCCAGCGCCTATATGGGTATTTCCTGCGGGCTGGGAATCATGCCCACCCTGGACACCATTGCTTCCGGATTCGGCAGCATGATGACCAGTATCGGTCTTCCCATCGGCCTGGGCGTGATCCTGGGTCAGTTGATGAGCGATTCCGGCATGGCGCAGAAAATCGCAATCACCCTGGTTCACGCAGTGCCCTCCAAGTATGTTACCTGGGCACTGGCCGGTGCCGGCTTCCTGCTGGCGATCCCCGTGTTCTTCGACATCACCTTCATCATCCTGGTCCCCATCGGCATCGCTGTGGCCAAGGAGATCAATAAGCCCATGGCTTATGTCTCCACCGCTCTGATCATCGGCGACGTGATTGCCCAGACCTACATCCCCCCCACGCCCAACCCCCTGGCTGCTCCTGACCTGCTGGGCTACAGCCTGGGCACCCAGCTGGTTGTCGGCCTGATCGTCGGCGCCATCGTGCTGATCCCCTCCATGCTGGTTACCACCAAGGCCCTGAACGCCGGCCTTTTCAACGAGGAAAAGGACATCAACCACGAGGCTAACCCCCTGAAGGACTTGGCCAACCACGAGGCCAACAGCGCCGACCTGCCCAAGCCTCCCTTCGCACTGTCCATGCTGCCGCTGATGCTGCCCGTGGTGCTGATCCTCATCAGCTCCGTGCTGCAGGCTACCGGCGCTGCCGCTGCTGATTCCCTGGTCGTGCTGCTGCTGAGCAACAAGATCTTCACGCTGCTGATGGCTGTCCTGGCGGCATATGTGATCGCATGGAAGTACATCGGCTTCAAGAAGGCTGAGAGCTCTGCCAACAATGCTCTGGGTGCTGCCGGCGTTGCACTGGCCATCACCGGTGCCGGCGGTTCCTTCGGTAGCGTCATCGCTGCCACCAACATCGGCGACGCTCTGATCAGCACGCTGAATATCGGCACCGGCTCCGTGGTGGGCGTGCTGCTGTTCGCTTACTTCATCGGCTTCATCTTCCGCGTGGCCCAGGGCTCCGGCACGGTGGCCGGCATCACCTCCATGACCATCATGGCCACTGTGGCTCCCTCCGTGCCCGTGCATCCGGTGTGGATCGCCATGGCCTGCCTGGCTGGCGGTATTTCCATCGGCCACGTGAACGACTCCGGCTTCTGGGTCTGCACCAACCTGTCCGGCTTCACTGTGACCGGCGGTCTGAAGACTTACACCTGGCCGATCTTCGTCGTGACGGTGTTCACGCTGATCGCGGCAATCATCGGCGCGCTGCTGTTCCCCATGGTCTGAGAATAGCATCAATTTACACAGAGGAGACACATCATGGCATTTGAAAGCAGCAAAGACAGCGTTGTCGAGCATCTCTGCGAAACTGTGACCCTGCCTCGCATGGTCCGTGTCAGCCAGAAGTTCGACCACACGCACATTGAGCCGGAGGATATTCCGGCGGTGATCCAGCAGCAGTTGGGCCGGGCAGAGGTTCGGGAGAGAATCAAGCCCGGTATGCGGATTGCCATTACCTGCGGCAGCCGCGGAATCGCCAACATCGCCATCATCGTCAAGGCCATCGTGGACTTTGTGAAGGCCCAGGGCGCGGAACCGTTTGTGTTCCCCGCCATGGGCAGCCACGGCGGCGCCACCCCGGAGGGACAGCTGGAAGTCCTCAGAAGTTACAACGTGACGGAAGAGACCATGGGCTGCCCGATCCGGGCCACGATGGAGACGGTTTATCTGGGCAACACCGTGGAGGGTAGCCCCGTCTTCCAGGACAAGTACGCCCACGAGGCCGACGGTGTGATTCTCTGTGGCCGGATCAAGGCGCACACCACCTTCCGCGGCCCCTATGAGAGCGGCCTTCTGAAGATGGCCGTCATCGGCATGGGCAAGCAGCATGGAGCTGAATCGGTCCACGAGTCCGGCTTCATCAACATGGCCCGGGTCCTGCCCCAGTTTGCCCGTGTGATTTTTGACAACACCAACATCGTCGCCGGCGTCGGCATTCTGGAAAATGCCTTCGACCAGACCTACAAGCTGGCAGGCCTGACCCCGGACGAGATCTGGGAGAAGGAGCCCGAGCTCCTCAAAGAGGCCAAGAGCAAGATGGGCCGCATCTGGATTGAGAATGCGGACGTGCTGGTGGTGGACAAGATCGGCAAGGACATCTCCGGCGACGGCATGGACCCCAATGTCACGGGTACGTTCGGCAGCCCGGAGAGCGCCTGCGACGGCAGCCCCGGACCCATCAAGGCCCAGCGCACGGTGGTTCTGGACCTGACCGACGCCAGCCACGGAAACGCCAACGGCATCGGCGTGGCCGATATCACCACCAAGCGTGTGGTGGACAAGACCAATGTGGATATCACCTATCCCAACGCACTGACCTCCACGCTGGTGAACATGGTGAAGATGCCCATGTTCGGCCACACTGACGAACATGCCATCAAGATCGCGGTTCGGATCTGCAACATGATCGACAAGGCACATCCCCGCATTGTCCGGATTAAAAATACCATGGAGCTGGGACACATCTGGGTGTCCGAGGCACTGGTGGACGAAGTGAAGGCTCATCCCAACATGGAGCTCGACGGCGAGCTGGAGGACTGGGGCTTCGACGAGAACGGCAACCTGTGGTAATACACCGCGGAACACGGAATGGAGCTTTGACATGAGAAACGCAATGATCATTGACGCCAAGGATAATGTGGTCGTCGCTATTGAACCCATTGCCAAAGGCGATACCGTGACCTACACCTGCGGCGGGGAGGAGAAGTCCTTCACCGCTCTGGAGGATGTCACGATTTACCACAAGCTGGCTGCCCGGGATATTGCCAAGGGAGAACCCGTCGTGAAATACGGGGAGCACATTGGTGTGGCCGGTGCAGACATTCGGACGGGTGAGCATGTCCACGTTCACAATGTGGAAAGCCATCGGGAAGCGCTGGAGGCCAAGGAATGAAAAATGTGACTTTTTATGGATACAGACGGCCTGACGGCCGTGTGGGCGTCCGCAATAAGGTGCTGATTCTGCCCGCCAGCCTCTGCGCGTCCGATACCACCCGCATCATTTCCCAGCAGGTGGCCGGAACGGTCACCTTCTCCAACCAGCAGGGCTGCGCGCAGGTGTCTTCCGACCAGCAGCTGACCATGGACGTGATGGCCGGCTACGCCGCCAACCCCAACGTGTATGGCACGGTGGTGGTGTCCCTGGGCTGCGAGAACTGCCAGATGGACCTGGTGGTCAAGGCTATTCAGGAGCGCACCAACAAGCCCCTCAAGCAGGTCATCATCCAGGAGGCCGGCGGCACGCTGAAGGCAGTGGAGCTGGGCGTGCGGTACGCCAAGGAGATGGTGGCGGAAGCCTCCATGCTCCAGAAAGAGGAGTTCCCCATCACGGAGCTGATCGTGGGCACCGAGTGCGGCGGCTCCGATCCCACCAGCGGTCTGGCTGCCAATGTGCTCATCGGCAAGCTCAGCGACCTGCTGGCAGAGGCGGGCGCGACTTCCATTCTCTCTGAGACCACCGAGTTCATCGGTGCCGAGCATATCCTGGCCCGCCGCGCTGCCACGCCTGAGGTCCACGATCGGATCTTCGAGATCGTGCATCGCTATGAGGCCGCCCTCCGTCTGGTGGGTGAGGAAGTCCGGGAGGGCAACCCCTCTCCGGGCAACAAGGCCGGCGGCATCACCACGCTGGAGGAGAAGTCCCTGGGCTGCATCCATAAAGGCGGTCACAGCCCTGTGAACGCCGTGTATGACTATGCCAAGCAGGTGAAGACCAAGCAGGGCCTGGTCATTATGGATACCCCGGGCAACGACCCCTCTTCTGTGGCGGCCATGGTGGCCGGCGGCGCCCAGGTGGTGGTATTCTCCACCGGCCGCGGCACACCTACCGGCAACCCCATCGCACCCGTTATCAAGATCACCGGCAACAAGCTGACCTTCGCCAACATGAAGGACAACATTGATGTGGACGCTTCTCCCATCATTTACGGCGGCGATCTGGACGAGATGGGCGATGATTTGCTGCAGCTGGTTGCGGAAGTGGCCAGCGGCAAGCAGACCAAGGCCGAGTCCCTGGGTTATACGGAAATGGCTATTGCGCGTGTGTGCAACTACGTGTAAAGATCATTCCGCTGCACAATCTGATATGAAAAAGGCAGGATGCCCTTCATGGGCATCCTGCCTTTTTTGCAGTCTGGCATGCACCGGATGGAATGAACGAAGGGCGGATCGCACCGGGGACAGGCCTTTTACCGGGCATCCGGTGCCGGTTCTTTTTACAGCGGGGCTTTTATGAGCTGCGGCAGGAAGGAGCAGGAACCACTGGACACTGCCGGGCATATCCTGAGACCGGCGGATCATGCGGCGGATGGCAGGACGGGAGGGCCCGATCTGGTGTGATCCGACGCAGTTTCCGCCGCAGCGGCGCAGTTTCGCAGCGGGATTTCCGGCTGTGCCGGCTTTTTTGGCGGCTGTTCCGAACGCGGGAACGGCTGGCCCCATCTTCATGAATTTCAGGAGGTTTCGTTATGGCGGATATCAAGCAGGACCTGCTCAGTCTTCAATACAGTGACAACTTTGCAATCCAGGGCTTGCAGGAGGCAAACATTGACCTGGAGCTGCCTCCGGCGTCCGCCTCTGCGGCGACTGTGTACGGCGTTGTCACCGACGGCACGGCCCCGATCGCCGATGCCACGGTCAAACTGTTTGACAACAACGGCCTTCCCTATAAGCATACGCTGACCGACGCCGCTGGCGCCTACTCCATTACCGGAATTCCGGCCGGGACGTACAGCCTGAGCGCGGTGAAAGAGGGATACCTGCTCAGCGACGCCGCCGGTGTGACACTTTCCGACAGCGCCACGGTCCAGATGAATCTCGCCTGCACCGCGGATGCCACGCTGTCCCTGGGAGCCATTGCCGGCACGCTGACGGCCAAGGATCTCAGCGGTGTATCGGTTCCTCTGGCGGGGGCAAAAATTACGCTCCAAACCGGACCGGACACGGTGGTTGCCACCACGTATACGGCTGCCGACGGTGAGTTCGCCTTTTACGATGTGGCGGACGGGGTGTATACGCTGATGGCCTCTGCAGAGGGCTATCGGGCAGTCTCAACCATGACGGTGACCGTGACAGGCGGTTCCATTGAGAACCTGACCATGGCCATGACTGCAGATGCCCGGACCTACAGTGGAACGGTCAGCGGCATGATCCGCAACGGCACGGGCCAGGCGGTGGCTGGCTGCTTTGTGGGGCTGTATCAGGTGGTAACGGATCTGAGCGGCAAAAAAGAACTGCTGGTGGCCACTACCAAGACGAACGAAGCGGGAAAATATCTTTTTGGTGGAGTTGTCGAGGGAGAATACGTGGTCAAGGCCAAGCTGGATCGGTAAAACAGACGATGGCAGCCTGTGGGCCAGCCGCCGCTTTTGCCTGACGGACGGCCAGGAGGCGGAAGCATCTCTGTGTCTTGCGGCGCAGTACCGGCGCTGCGGAATCCGGCTGTTCGTGGAGGATTTCAGGCCCATGGACTGCGTGATGCTCAATACCTGCGGCAGCGCAGACTGCCGTACGCATGTGCTTCTTTGCAGCGGGGAAGTGCGCTTCGTCGGACTCTGCCCGGGAGTTCACCTGCTGACGCTGTGCCGCCCGGGATGCCGGCCGGTGCGCCTGGTCATCCAGCTGCCTCCGGGGGCCAATGCAGAGGTGCAGGGCTCCGTGTGGGGCGGAAACTGGCGGTGGTATCCGGACAGTTTCCGCTATGCCTGGAACCGGAGAGAGCGGCAGCTGCGATAAACCGCAGACGGGCGCAAAAAGCGGGGCCGCAGAGTGCTGCGGTCCCGCTTGCAATGCTTCTCCTGAACTGGCAGGCAATGTGCCCTGATGGCGGTTATTCATATGTTCCCGGTGCTGCGCCTTCCGCCAGTCCCAGCTTTTCGCGGATATAATGGCCGACGGTTTGGGTGCCCAGCTGCAGGGAAAAGGTGAATTCCTGCTCAATGGTAGCCTCTGCCGTTTTCAGCGCCTGCGCATCCGAGGAGGAGAGCCCCTTGGGTTCTTCCTGAGCGTGGCGGTAAAGACATCCGGCCAGCAGCAATAAGTCCTCGGGTTTCCGCTCCGTCAGGATTTTGTGGAACAGCTCGGCACGCTGCTTGCGGTCTCTGACCCAGGAGAGCTGCCGGCCTTTGACGGATAAGATGGCGCGGTCAATCTCCTCGGGAGAGAGAACCGGGCGCATCCGGCTTGTCAGGCGTTGGTTATCCACGGGAACAAAAATGCTGGACTGAACCTGGTCGATGGGGTGGAGAACGTAGTACTCCCGTGCCCCGCTGCATCCTTCAAACTGGATGGAGCGAATGGCCTCGATCTGGCAGATCCCCTGTGTTCCATAACTGACGTATTCATTCACGCAGTGCATGCGGCCCCTCCTTCCGTAAAAAGCGGCGCCTGATCTGCGCCGCTTCTCTTCCACAATTATTATAACAAACGGCAGGAACATGGTTCAAAAGCGGTTTTGCACAAAAATAGCCCCGTACATATTTGTGCACAATGAACATAGACGGAGAGTGCATGACAGCGCGGCAATCCAAAAAAGAAGCCTGCAGCCGTTGGCTGCAGGCTTTTCGCTTATGTACGGTCCGTAAGGCACCCCGGCGGTTACAGATCCACGCTGCCGCTGTCCTTGTCGTTGACGACGTAATAGGCCTTGCCCTCTTCGGGCTTTACGTACACAGCCAGCTTCTTGATCCCGGATGCGCGGTGGCCCTCCGCCAGGTAAGCGGCTTTGGCCCGCTCCGTCAGATCGGCGACCTTCCACTCTTCGCCGCCGAACTGCACGTAGACCTCTTCCACAAGGGGAGCCTTGGCCGGGGCAGCTTTCTTCACCGGCGCCTTCTTGACACTCTCGGTGACTTCCTTCTTTGCGGTAGACTTTGTAGCCATGATTGTTTCCTCCTTCCGTGGTGCTCCCTCGCAATTGGGGGATAAAGCACCTTACTTCTTGTATTTTACTCGGCTTTTAGCAGTTTTCAAGGGGGAAAAGCGTTAGAAACTTCCGTTTTCAATGCGTATTGCAGCAAAAAACGTAATTTGCCTGAGAAATGAAGAAAAATCCGCCGAAATCATACCGGCAGCCGCGGAAGGCCGGTATGATTCCGGCACGGCATCAGAGTGCAACCGAGAAAGAAAAAGAAGACTCCGCGCAGCGGAGCCTTCCACGTGAGGGATCAGGACGCGCCCATCCGCTCCAGCACCTCCTGCCGGGTGGGCATGGCGGGGATGGCACCCCGCTTTTCCACGCACAGGGAGGCAACGGCGTTCCCAAAGCGGGCGAAACGCTGAAAATCGGACAGCGTGAGGGCAGAGAGGGGCTTGCCGCTCTCGCTGACGCAGGTGAGAAATCCGCCCCAGAAGGAATCCCCGGCACCGGTGGTGTCCACGGCACGGGTGGCGAAACCGGGAACCATCACGGTGCCTTCCGGGGCGGCCAGCAGGGCGCCCTGGCTGGAAATGGTCACTGCGACACAGCGGATTCCCCGTGCCACCAGCTGCCGGGCGCTTTCCAGAAGATCATCTGTGCCGGTGAGCAGGGAAACTTCATCATCGGACACCTTCAGAAGGTCCACTGAAGAAAGAGGACGGCGCATCTGTTCCATGGCCTGGTCGCGGCTTTCCCACAGCAGTGGGCGATAATTGGGATCGTAGGCGATGATGGCGCCGGAGGCTTTGGCCAGCTTTACGGCGGCCTCTGTGGCGGAACGCACCGGCTCATCGGTCAAAGACAGAGAGCCGAAATGGAAAATGCCGCAGGTGGAAATCAGGTCCCGGTCCAGCTCCGCAGGTGTGATCTGGGTGTCCGCACCGGGTTTGCGGGCAAAGGAAAAGCTCCGCTCGCCGGTTTCGGAGAGCTTCACAAAGGCCAGCGTGGTAAAATAGCGGGGATCAACCAGCAGCGCCCGGGTATCCACACCGATGCGCTGGAGCGTCTGAGTCAGAAAGCGCCCCTGCAGATCGTCGCCCACTTTGCCGATAAAGGCGGTGCGGCGCCCCAGCTTGGCGGCACAGGCCAGCACGTTGGCCGGGGCTCCGCCGGGATTTTGCTCAAAGACCGCCATGCCGGCATCAGAGTCCGGCAGGGGGGTGTAGTCAATCAGAATTTCGCCCAGCGCGACGATATCTGCCGCTGCGGCAGAGCACTGCGCCGGGCAATGGGGAACGTGGTCGTTCATGCGTCTTGAATGCTCCTTTTTGCCCCGGAAAAATAGGTACCGCAGTAAAGTAATACAGGATGAATCCTATATTAGCGTCTATTGTGAAAAAAATCAAGACCTTCCCGGTTTTTCAGGGAAATCCTTCCGGGTTTTTAGCGGAAAAATCTCAAAAATAGGCTTGCGAAAGTTATACGGCAGGTGTAGCCTATATCTGGACTGCCGTCGGAAGGTCCGAAGAGAGGAGACTTGAGATGCGGCTTTTGATCGTAGAGGACGAACAGGGAATGGCCGAGGGCCTGCGGGGGCTTCTGGAGCGCCAGGGTTATGCGGTGGACCTGGCAACGGACGGCAGCACGGGGCTGGATTGTGCCCTGAGCGGTTTATATGATCTGCTGATCCTGGACATCATGCTGCCGGAGCTGGATGGTCTGGAGGTGCTCTCCCGGCTGCGCCGGGCAGGCGTTGAGACGCCCGTACTGATGCTCACGGCCCGCAGCAGCGTGGAAGACCGCATCCGGGGCCTGGATCACGGCGCCGACGACTACCTGACAAAGCCCTTTGACACCGGGGAGCTGCTGGCCCGGGTGCGGGCGCTGACCCGGCGGAAGGACATGCCGCTGGAAGAGGACCCGTCCTTCGGGGATATCCGCCTGGATCACCGGCGGCTGGAGCTGTGCTGCGGGGATGAGTGTATTCGGCTGGGCCCCAAGGAATTTTTGGTGATGGAGTGTCTGCTGGTCCACAAAAACCAGATCGTCCCCCGGAACCTGCTTTGTGAAAAGGTGTGGGGACTTTTGAGCGAGGCGGAGTACAACAATGTAGAGGTCTACATTTCTTTCCTGCGGAAAAAGCTCCGGGCGCTCCACTCCGGGGTGCAGATCAAAAGTATCCGCAACGCCGGATATTATCTGGAGGTACAGTCATGATCGCACAACTGCGGCGCAAGATCGTGTGGATGACCGTGGGGGTGCTGCTTCTGCTGGTGCTGCTGACCAACATGGTGACCCATCTGTCGGTGGTCTATACCTGCGGGCAGCTGACAGAGCAGCTTTTGGAAGTTCTGGCGGAAAGTGACGAAGGCGTGCGAGGTGAGAGCCAGATCAAGCTGGAAAAGGGCCCCCTGCTGGGAACACTGATCCTGGACAAGGAGGCACTGGTGGCACTGACCAACACGCCGCTGTATGGTGCGGAGCTGGACCGGAATGGACAGCTCCATTCCCTGACGGACTTTCGGGGGAAGATGCTGGACCCGGAGGAGGCGGGCGTGGAGGCGGTGATCCGTCAGGCGGTCCAGCGGGCTCCCGGCGGCGGCAAGTCCGGCGGGTTCCGGTATTATAAGGTGGAAAAGCCCTACGGGTACTATGTGGCCATGATGGACAGCAGACAGGGGCTGGAGACGCTATTTTCCCGCCATCTGCTCAAAGTGATGGCCGTGTTCGGCCTGCCGATCCTGCTGATCGTGATTTTGGTGAGCATCTTTCTCTCCAAGCTGATCCTGCGGCCTGCCGTGGCAGCGTTTGAAAAGCAAAAACAGTTCATCTCCGACGCCGGACACGAACTGAAAACGCCTCTCGCCGCCATCAGCGTCAACGCTGCTGTGCTGCGGGACGAGCTGGGCGAGAACAAGTATATGGACTGCATCCAGTCCGAAGCGGAGCGGATGCAGGGGCTGATTCGGCGGGTGCTGGGTGTGGCCTGTCTAGAAGACGGCGGGGCGTCGCCGGAGCAGAGGGTCCGTTTTTCCCTGTCGGAGGTGGTCTATCAGTCAACGCTGCCCTTTGAGAGTATGGCCTTTGAGCAGGACATCCGCTATACCGTGCAGATCCAGGAGGGATGTATGTACACCGGAGATCCCACACGTATCCGGCAGCTGATGGCGATTTTCCTGGACAACGCCTTCAAATACGGCCGCAGCGGCGGAGAAGTGGCTGTACGGCTGCGGCGGGAGGGACGCCGGTCTCTCATCGAGGTGTATAATACGGGACAGGGGATCTCCCGGGAGGACCTGCCCCATATCTTCGAACGGTTTTACCGCTGCGACAAGGCCCGGCCCGGAAACGGAAGCTACGGATTGGGGCTGGCCATTGCCCAGTCCATTGTGCAAAACTGCCGGGGAACGCTGACGGCAGAAAGTGAGTATGGTGTCTGGACCCGATTTCGGGTGACACTGTGACGGCACGGAAAATTTGTGTTCCATTTCAATCTTGACTTAAACTTAGCAGTGTAAAGTCAAAACGTTATATCAAAATATGACAGAGGAGTGTTATGATGCGAAAGCGAATCCTGGCCTTTCTGCTGGCGGCGGCCCTGATCGGTTCCCTGCTGGTCACAGCAGCCGTAGCCGAGGAGGGCGGTGATGCGCCGGAGACCGCTCAGAGCGGTGAGACTGCCGAATCGGCGCAGACGCAGGCCGAAGAACCGGAGACGGAAGACGGCAAGGCGGCCGCGGAAGAGGCCGCCGGAGAAACTGGGGAACCCACGCAGGACGCACAGACGGAGATCCCGGCCCCTGATCCGGTAGGACAGCTGTCCTTTGCAAACCTGGAATCCCGGCTCCGGGAGAACAACCTGACGGTTTTGATGCTGGAAGAGAGCATCGCGTCCATTGATGCCATGGACTTTGAGAAAATGCAGAATGATCTGCGTGATCAGCTCAACGCCATTGCAAAGCTGCAGTATCTTTCCATCGCTTATCCGGAAGCGGCGGGCGGGATGACCTTTGATTCCCTGCAGGCCAGCTACGACGCGTTGGAAGAACAGTTCAACGATCTCAAAGAGGGAAAGATCCAGGACGACTATGAGGCAGTGGTGCGCCAGCTGCGCAACACGGAGGATCAGATGGTTCTGGGCGCCGAGACCATGTACGTCAGCATCCTGGAGCTGCAGAACACCGATGCGCAGCTTCAGCGGTCTCTGGCGGCCATGAATCGCACTGTGCAGGAGATGGAGCTGCGCTACAATCTGGGGCAGATCTCCGCCCTGCAGCTCCAGCAGACCGAAAGCGGCCGCACCCAGCTCAAAAGCAGCCTGGAGACGGTGGAGATGAACCTGGACAATCTCATCGTGCAGATGGAGCTGATGATCGGCGCGGAGCAGACCGGTACGCTGAAACTGGGCGAGATCCCGGACGTCACGGACGAGCAGATCGCTGCCATGAACCTGGACAAGGATCTGGCTGCCGCCAAAGAGGTCAGCTATACCCTCTATGATGCCCAGAGGACCCTCAATGACGCCAAGGAGACCTATGAGGACGCCATCGATGGCAAGGGCATCAACTCCTACCAGCGCAAGTCTGCCGAACATACCTGGAAGGCGGCGCAGTACACCTATGAGGCTGCTGTGCAGTCCTTTGAACTGAGCTTCCGCACAGCGTTCAATGCCGTGGGGGACCAGCAGCAGATCCTGAAGGCATCTCAGACGGCCCTGGCGCTGCAGCAGGATACATATGCGTCCATGGAACTCAAGTACCAGCAGGGGAGCATTTCCAAAAACGCCCTGCAGGACGCAAAAGATGACCTGGACGATGCACAGACGGCGGTGGACACCGCCCGACACAACCTGTTTACCGCCTACCGGACCTATCGCTGGGCTGTGGACAAGGGACTTTTGAATACCTGATTTCGGAGGCAACGCATGATCAAGAAAACACAATGGCTGGCGGCTGCTCTAAGAAACCACAATGGCTGGCGGCTGCTCTGGCGGCTGCCATGGTATTGGGCCTGACCGCCTGCGGCAGCGGTGAGGACCAAGAGAATACCGAAAACGAGTCCGCCGCCGGAACCGCCGTGCAGGTGCAGTCTGTCACTCTGGAGAGTATCGCCACAGAGAACACCGTCTCCGGCCAGGTGGCGGCAGAGGATGAATCCACCATTTTCGTCTCCGTGGCGGCCAAGTGCACCGCCGTGAATTATGAGGCGGGCGACGTGGTCAACGCCGGGGACGTGATCTGTACCCTGGACCTGGGGAGCACCATCTCCTCTTACAATGCTGCCAATATCAGCTACCAGTCCTCGGTCCAGAGCTATCAGGACCAGGCGGCGGTGTTCCAGTCTCAGATCGAGCTGTATCAGAAAAATGTGAACGACCTCAAGGCCCTCTTTGAGATCGGTGCCGCCTCACAGGCGGAGATCGACCAGGCGGAGCTGCAGCTCCAGTCTGCCATCGCCACCCGCAACTCCACGCTTGCCCAGCTGGAGGCCGGGATGGAAAGCGCCAAGTCCAGTGTGGAACAGCTCTCCACCGCTCTGGAGAACGTGGATGGGGCCGGCAATGTGATTGCGCCCATGTCCGGTACCCTGGTGACCATGAACGCCGTGGAAAACAGCTTCATCTCCACCACTATGCCAGTGGCGGTGATTGACGGTGCGGATCAGATGAAAGTCACCGTCTCCGTGGCGGAGACCCTGGTGCCCAAGCTGACTATCGGAGACAGTGCGGACATTTCTGTCAGTGCTGCCGGCCAGGACTTTACTGGAACCATTCGGGCTGTGGAGCGCTCTGCCAACCAGCAGACCAAGCTCTACACGGTCACCCTCGGCGTACCTGCAGAAGTCAGCGGCCTGCTCTCCGGCATGTCTGCCGAGGTGACGTTCCACACGGACCGCTCCGACAACACCGTAGTGGTGCCCTCGGAGTGCATCCTCAGCAGCGGCGATACCCAGTATGTCTACATCGTGGCGGATGACGCTGCCAAGAAGGTGGAAGTGACCACCGGACTTACCAGCAGCGGCGTGACGGAGGTCACCTCCGGCCTGCAGGAGGGGGACCAGCTGGTCGTGGTGGGCCAGGCTTATCTGGAGGACGGCGCCCCGGTCCGGATCGTGGACGGGGAGGACTGACGGCGGATGAGTACAGCAAAGTTTAGTATCCAGCACAAGGTGACCACGCTGCTGGCGGTCATCATGATCAGCGTGTTCGGCGTGATGTTCACCTCCCAGCTGCAGATGGCACTGCTGCCTGATATGGAATTCCCGGCGGCGGTGGTCATGTGCTATTACAGCGGCGCCAGCCCCAGCGACATGGAGGAGCTGGTCACCCGGCCGCTGGAAACGGCCATCATGTCGGTCCCCGGCGTGGATGAGGTGCAGTCCACTTCTTCCGACGGCGTCAGCCAGGTGCAGATCACCTATGTGGACGGCACGGACGTGGACGTCGCTGCCACCAAGCTGCGGGAGCAGTTTGACATGCTCTCCCTGCCGGACGGCGCCATGGACCCCGTCATTGTCAACATCAACGTCAGCGACATGATGCCCACCGCCATGATCGCCCTGATGGGCGAAGATCTGGCGGACCTGCAGTCCCTGGCGGACGATGTGGTGGTGCCGGCGCTGGAGCGGATCAACGGCGTGGCCTCCGTGGATGTCTACGGCGGCGTGGGCCAGCAGATCGCTGTGGAGCTGGATGCCGCGCGGACTGCGGAGCTGGGCCTTTCCAACAGCTATGTCTCCCAGATCCTGGCGGCGGAGAACCTGCTTTATCCCGGTGGTGACCTGCAAAGCGGGTCCAAGAAGCTGACGGTCAGTACCGATGCCAAATTCCAGTCGGTGGAGGATGTGGCCAACATGCTGCTGCCCCTGCCCACCGGCGGGACGGTCCGGCTGGGCGAGGTGGCAAACGTGGTTTTGGAGACCACGGACCCGGATACCATCGCGGATATGAATGCCACCAGCTGTGTGCTGCTCCAAGTCTCCAAGCAGTCCGGCGCCAATGAGGTGGCCACCTCCGAGGCGGTGGTGGAGCGGCTGGACGAATTGACAGCAGAGAATCCCTCCGTTCATTACGCGGCCCCATACCTTGCTTCCGATTACATCAACCTGTCGGTGGAGTCCGCACTGCAGAACATCGTTCTGGGTGTGGTGCTGGCGGCAATCGTGGTGTTCTTGTTCCTGCGCCGCTGGGGCGCCACCATGACCATCGCCATCTCCATGCCGGTGTGTATCCTGACGGTGTTCATCCTGATGAACGTGTTCGATCTGACGCTGAACATGATGAGTCTGGGCGGCATCGCCATGGGCGTGGGCATGATCGTGGATAACTCCATCGTGGTGCTGGAAAATATCTACCGCTTTGCCTCGGAGGGTCATGATCGGTTCAGCGCCTGCGTGGAGGGAACCAAGGAGGTCACCACTTCCGTGGTGGCATCCACACTGACCACTGTGGCGGTGTTTTTACCCCTGGGCCTCTCCGGCGGTATCGCCGGGATGATGTTCAAGGACTTCTCGCTGACCATCGCCTTTTTGATCCTGGCGTCCCTCATCATCGCCCTGACGCTGGTGCCGCTGCTGTGCTACATGCTGCTGGACGAGAACAAGGTTCGTCAGCAGGCAATGAAAAAAGCCCAGCGGCCTGCCAATGGCCTAGCGGCACAGATCGGCGGCTGGATCAACCGGCTCAACAACCTCTATCAGCGGCTGCTGCGGTACTTCGTCTATCATCTGAAGACCGGCATGCTGGTGTCTGTTGCCATGGTGGCGATTTTTGCGGTGTGCTGCCTTTCCACCAATATGGTCCTGATCCCGGAGATGGATCAGGGCACGGTTTCCATCAGCGTGTCCATGCCCATCGGCTCCGAAGTGGAGGAGACCAACGCCATCACGGACCGGATCACCGAGATTGTTCAGCGGGACGTGCCGGAGCTTGAGAGCATGTATGCCATGTCCCAGGCGGAGTCTGCCACCATCGGGCTGAACCTGGTGGGCAAGAGTGAGCGGACCCGCAGCAGCTCCGATGTGGCGGATGACCTGCGGGTGGCGATGCAGGACATCGCCGGCTGTGAGATCACCGCCAGCTCTTCCCAGATGACCGGGATGACCAGCGGCGACGACATCAGTGTGGAGATCACCGGTGAGGACTACGATACGCTGGCCATGATCGCCGGGGATCTGACGAATCAGATCTCTGCGCTGGATGACGCAGTGGATGTCACCAACTCCCTCAGTGAGCAGGTCCCCCAGGTGAAGGTCACCATGCGGCGGGAAGCGGCCGCCCAGTACGGGCTGACTGCCGCCGCTGTGGGCGCCGCCGTCCGGGCGGAGCTCACCGGTGCCACCGCCACCACCGTCACCATCGACAACCAGGAGCTGGACGTTGTCGTTCGGGGTGACGGAGCCGCGTCCGAGAGTCTGGACGCCCTGCGGTCCATGCCCATCGCCTCCAGCCGGGGCGGTTATGTACCCCTCTCCACGGTGGCGGAGGTCTCTGTGGAGCAGGCACCCCAGAGTATCAACCGTACCAATCAGTCCCGGGTGGTGACCATTACCGGTGATACGATCAGCGGCAACACCACCCAGATCACCAAGCAGATCACCAACATTCTGGACGGCTATACCATGCCGGAGGGCTATACTGCCGAGATCACCGGCAGCTACTCCGATATGATGGAGAGCTTCGGAGATCTGCTGCTGGCGCTGCTGGTGGCATTGGGCCTGGTATACTTCATTCTGGCCGCCCAGTTTGAGTCCTTCGCCATGCCGGTGATCGTGATGATGATCCTGCCCGTGGCCTTTACCGGGGCGCTGTTTGCCCTGCCGGTCACGGGACGGGACCTGTCCATGATCTCTTTGGTGGCGCTTATCATGCTGGCCGGTACAGTGGTCAACTCCTCCATCATTCTGGTGGAGTATATCAAGATCCGCCGGAACATGGGAGAGAGCCGGGAGGAGGCCATTTTGAAGGCGTGTCCCCTCCGGGTGCGGCCGGTGATGATGACCACCCTCACCACGGTGCTGGCCATGGTGCCCATGGCCATGGGCTGGGGCGACACCAATGAGATGATGAGCGACATGGGAGTTACAATGATCAGCGGCATGGTGATTTCCACCGTTGTGACGCTGCTCTTCACGCCGGTGTATTACTCCGTCATCGACAATCTGGCCCATCACCGCTCCCGTCGCAAGCAGCCCCCCGCGGATGTATCTTCCGATCAGGAGCACACCGCCGGAGAGCTTCCTGCAGGCGTGTGAGCGGCAGGCTGGTGACAAAAGCCCAAAACAAATCGAAGCGCCTCCGTCCCACTGGACGGAGGCGCTTTTTTACATTCGTTTCCGGGCGGTGGAGCTTCCAAGCCCCAGCTCCAGGCGGTATTTGGCTACGGTCCGCCGGGCCACCTGGACGCCCTGGGTGCTCAGAAGCTGGGCCAGCTTTTGGTCGCTGAGGGGGTGGTGGGGGTCCTCCTTCTGCACCAGCTCCAGCAGTCTGTGCTTGATGGCTTGGCGGGAGGGACCGGACTCTCCCACGGCAAGGCTGAAGAAGTACCGCAGCGGATATGTACCCTGGCGGCACTGGAGATATTTGCCTCGGGCAGTGCGGGAGATGGTGGAGGGGTGGACCCCCAGCCGGACCGCCAGAGCGGAGAGCCGCATGGGTGTAAGCTCCGCGGTTTCCCCGGCAAAAAAGGGACGTTGGGCTTCCAGGATGGCCTCAGCGCATTGCCGCAGCGTGCTGCCCCGCCGTTCCAGACTGCCCAGCAGCCATTTTGCCTGCCGCATCTTCTCCCGAAGGTACGCCCGGGTTTTCGCGTCATCCGACTCCTTGAGAAGCCGGGCATAGTAACTGCTGATGGACATCCGGGGCAGATAGTAGTCGTTGAGTACCACTTTCAGCTGTCCCTCCAGTTCCACAATAAAGACATCCGGCTGGACATAGACGGTGGGTTCCGCCGGCTGAAAGGCGCGTCCCGGGTGCGGGTCCAATCCGGCAATGATCTTTTCGGCCGCCTGAACCTCCTCGGCGGTGATGCCCAGTGCCTTGGCAATGGGACCGTAGTGCTTCCGGCCCAGCTCCGGCAGGAATTGAGAGGCGATGTCGATGGATGCCTGACAGGCGCCCTGGCGCCGCAGCTGCAGCACCAGACACTCTGAAAGATCCCGGGCACCCACACCCGGCGGGTCCAGAGACTGCAGTTCCGTCAGGGCCTGGTCGGTCAGCTCCTGGGGCAGCTTCAGATCCTCCAGGCTCTCCAGATCCTCCGGTGTCAGATAGCCGTCCTCATCCACCAGCTCTGCCAGATATACGCACAGCGCCAGTAAAGGCTTGGCCAGGTGGCGCCGTTCCAGCTGATCCCGGAGGAAGGCGGCGAGGCTCTCCGTCTCCCGGTCTGCGGCGCCCCGCTCCGGAACGGCGCCCTCCTCATGGAGAAAGGTGCCGCTGTGCGGGCCGGCGTCCAGCCAGCTGGCTGCCCGGCGCAGCTGGGCGTATGCGCTTTGCAGGCTGGCGGGGCTCTCCGCCTCCAGCAGAGGGTTTTCCTCACTGGCGCGCCCCAGGTACTCCGCCAGGTCCTGCACGTTCATCTGCAGGACCTCCATGGACTGGAGCAGCTGCGGCGTCAGCTTGAGCTCCTGCCGGAGTTCGGTTTTTAAGGTGACCAGGCTCATGAGCTTCTCCTCTCTCCGCCCTTGCCGCTGACGTATTTGGCGACCTTACGGGCTGCGGTGGCCTGGGAGATCCCCAGCTCTCGGGCCACCGCCACGGTCGTGCCGCAGCGGCGGTAAGTATCCCGGATGATCTCTCCCTCGTAGGCATCCATCCGCTCTGCCAAAGAGCCCCGCTGGGCCAGCAGCTCCGCCGGGGGCACCGCGTCGCCGGTGTATTCGACAGGCAGGGCCGTGGTGTCGATGATGGGGTCCTGGACGGTAATGACCAGCCGTTCGATCAGATTTTCCAGCTGCCGGACGTTGCCAGGCCAGTCATACTGTTCCAAAAAGGCCAGGAAGCGGGGGCTGAAGGTCAAGTTCTTTCCATACTCGCGGCTGAAGCGGGCCAGGAACTGATGGGCAAGAGGGAAGATGTCCTCCTTGCGGGAGCGCAGGGGCGGGATGTGGATGCGGATGACATTGAGGCGGTAGAAGAGGTCTGAACGGAACAGGCCGCGCTGAACCTCCTCCTCCAGATTCCGGTTGGTGGCCACGATCAGCCGGAAATCCAGAGAAATCCGCCGGTTGCCGGAGAGGCGCTCGATGGTCTTTTCCTGGATGAGCTGGAGGAGCTTGGACTGGATGTGAAGGGGAAGCTCACCGATCTCGTCCAGAAACAGTGTGCCGTGGTTTGCAAGCTCGATCTTGCCGATCTTTCCGGTGGAAGAAGCACCGGTAAAGGCGCCCTTCTCATAGCCGAAGAGCTCGGATTCGATCAGATTTTCATGGAGCACGGCGCAGTTGACCTCGATGAAGGGGCCATCGGCCCGGTTGCTCATCTTGTGGATGGCCTTGGCGATGGCGCTTTTGCCCACGCCGGTCTCGCCGGTGATGAGGATGTTGGCCTTGGTGTTGGCAGTATTCTGCATCAGCGTCCACAGCCGCTGCATGGAGTTGCTCTTGAACACCAGGGAGGTGGAGGTGGCCCGGGTGCGCAGCTCCGCGATCTCCTGGGAGTACTGCTGCAAGGAATCCTGCAGATGCTGGTAGTTACGCTGAATGGTGTTGATCTGTTCCAGGGAGACGGTGTTGAAGCACACCACGTATTTGAGCTCCCCGCTGCCGTCACACAGCGGGATTCCCACGGTCATGACGTTTTTGTGGGTGTGGTTGATGGTCTGGGTGGTGACGACCTTTTTCCGCTGGCGGATCACCTCCGCTGTGATGCAGGGCTGAAAAGTGCCGTCCGCCTCCAGATCAAAGGCGGACTTGCCCACAATGGAGCCGTGGGCAAAGCCGAAGTTGTGTTCATAGGTTTCGCTGACCCGTAAAATGGTGCCCTTGGAATCGGAGAGCATCATATCGTCTGCCAGCACCAGGTTATTTTCCGGGCTGAGAATTTCAAAAAGCCCCTTTAGATTAATATCCTCGTCCAGGAGATGACTGAGATAGGTTTCCTGTGACACGTACTGCCTGCCTTTCTCCGCTTGAGGGCGGATGTGTTCTATTCAAAAATGAGTATACCATATTCAAAAGTGAATAAAAAGAGCCAAGTTTCGAAAAGTTTCGCCGCTTTGCGCTGAAACTGGAAAAAGGAGGAAAATAATTTGGCGGCTCACACAAAAAAGCGCATCTGAGAAACGGGGAGCACAGCGGATGCGGTTATTCAATTTTGAATAGATGCTGCGGAGAACTGCTTACTAACTTGGTAAAATGTATGAAACAGGCAAATAATTTTAGGTAAAATACACAGAAAGTGGCATCAAAAACCGGGAAATCCGCCTGTAAAACTTGGCACGGTAATTGCTTATAATTTAGAACGAGCACATACGCAGCGACAGCAAATGCCGCACTGAAATCAAGGAGGAATACTTCCATGCAGACCATTCGCTATGAGAAACAGGACAACATTGGAATTATTACCATCAACCGCCCGGAGGCGCTCAATGCGCTCAACTCCGCCGTGTTTGACGAGCTGGAGCCTCTGGTGGGCGAGATCGAGCGGGATGCCACCCTGGGCGCGCTGATCATCACCGGCGAGGGCCGCTCCTTTGTGGCCGGCGCCGACATCGGTGAGCAGTGCCCCATGGATCTGGATGCCGGCCGGAAGTGGGCCCGGAGAGGTTCCTCCGTGTTCCGCCGTCTGGAAAAGCTGGAGATCCCCACCATCGCCGCAGTGAACGGCTTCGCCCTGGGCGGCGGCTGCGAGCTGGCGCTGGCCTGCGATATCATTCTGGCTTCCGAGAAGGCCAAGTTCGGCCAGCCCGAGGTGGGCCTGGGCATCATCCCCGGCTTCTCCGGTACCCAGCGGCTTCCCCGTCGGGTGGGCATCGGCAAGGCCAAGGAGCTGATTTTCTCCGGCAAGATGATCAAGGCCGACGAGGCCAAGGCCATCGGTCTTGTCAATGAGGTCTGCGCACCTGAGGCGCTGATGGATGCCGCACTGGAGATGGCCCGTTCCTTCACCAAGAACGCCCCCATCGCCGTGAAGTATGCCAAGGCCTGCATTGACCGGGGCATGCAGATGGATCTGGACGATGGTATCGCTCTGGAAAACGAGATGTTTGCCATGTGCTATGCCACCGAGGACCAGAAGGAAGGCATGACTGCGTTCCTGGAGAAGCGTTCCGCAACCTTCCACAACAAGTGAGCGCTGCCGGGCGGACATGAGAAAAACACCGGTCCTCACTCCCCGGGAGGCCGCCCTGTTGGTGCGGGACGGCGATACCTTGGCGTCGGGAGGATTCGTGAGCAGTGCCTGCCCGGAAGCATTGTCCTCCGCACTGGAGCAGCGGTTTCTGGAGACGGGGCACCCCCGGGACCTGACGCTGTTTTTCGGCGCGGGACATGGAAACCGAAACGGTACCGGCGGAGATCACTATGGCCATGCCGGCATGGTCCGGCGGGTGGTCTGCGGCCACTGGGATCGGACCCCGCGGCTGGGTGCACTGGCACTGTCGGGCGAGATTGAGGCATACAACCTGCCCCAGGGCGTCATTACTCATATGTACCGGGATATTGCCGCCCACAACCCGGCCACCTTTTCCAAAGTGGGATTACATACGTTTGTGGACCCCCGGCTGGAGGGTGGAAAACTCAACGGACGGACGAAGGAAGACCTGGTGAAGCTGGTGGAGGTGGAGGGGCAGGAGTGCCTGCTCTACCGCTGCTTTCCGATAAACGCCGTCTTTCTCCGGGCCAGCTGGGCCGATGAATACGGAAACTGTACGGCTCACCGGGAGATTGGCCCGACGGACCTCACCGCCATGGCCCAGGCCTGCCGAAACTCCGGCGGCAAGGTCATCGTGCAGGTGGAAAAAATCGTCGCCGGCGGCACGCTGGACCCAAAACTGGTGGTCATTCCCGGTATCTATGTGGACGCACTCGTGGTAGGATCAGAGACAGAGCACCAGCAGTGTATGGACGCCGCCTATGACGGCAGCCTGACCGGAGAGTTCCGGGTCCCGGCAGATGCGCCGGAACCCCTTCCCCTGGACGCGCGGAAGGTCATCGCCCGGCGGGCGGCCATGGAGCTGCGGCCGGGAGCGGTGGTGAATCTGGGCGTCGGGATACCGGAGCGGGTGGCGCATGTGGCGGCGGAGGAGTGTCTCTCGGACGCGCTGACACTGACAGTGGAAGCCGGCAGCATCGGCGGCGTGCCCAGAGGCGGCACCCAGTTCGGCGGTGCCGCAAATCCCGCGGCCATCCTGCCGCAGAATGTACAGTTTGATTTTTACCACGGCGGCGGCCTGGATATCGCTTGCTTGGGCATGGCCGAGGTCGCGCCGGGAGGAGACGTGAACGTCTCCCGTTTCCACGGGCGGCTGGTCGGTTCCGGCGGTTTCATCGACATCAGCCAGAACGCCGGGACAGCGGTGTTCTGCGGAACCTTTACCGCCCACGGGCTTGACGCTGTCTGCGAAGACGGCAAGCTGGTGGTGCGGAAGGAGGGGGACGTGCGCAAGTTCGTTTCCGCCGTGGAGCAGGTCACCTTTTCCGGCAGCTATGCTGTCCGGCGGGGTCAGCGGGTGCTGTATGTGACGGAGCGGGCCGTGTTCGCCCTGCAAAACGGCGGCGTGACACTGACCGAGATCGCACCGGGCATTGATCTGCAGACCCAGATCCTGGACCAGATGGCGTTCATGCCCCGGATTTCCGAGGATCTCAAGCTGATGGATGAGCGGATCTTCCGGCCGGGTCCCATGGGACTTGGGCAGGAAGAGTTTTGAAGAGCGACCAACATTGTGTAAATGTTTGCATAAAAACAAAAGGGAAAAACAGGAGGAACAGACAAAATGGCACTGAAGACACCCCAGGAGTACATTGAGAGCCTGCGTCAGCTGAAAACGCGGGTGTACATGTTCGGCGAGAAGATCGACAACTGGGTGGATCACCCCATGATCCGTCCCAGCATCAACTGCGTCGCCATGACCTACGCCCTGGCCCAGGATCCCCAGTACGCGGATCTGATGACCGTTAAGTCCAGCCTGACCGGTCACACCATCAACCGCTTCACCCATCTGCATCAGTCCACCGAGGACCTGATCAACAAGGTGAAGATGCAGCGCCTGCTGGGCCAGAAGACCGCTTCCTGCTTCCAGCGCTGCGTGGGCATGGACTCCTTCAACGCCGTGTTCTCCACCACCTTCGAAGTGGACGAGAAGTACGGCACCCATTATCATGAGAATTTCAAGAAGTTCCTGACCATGGTGCAGGACAACGACCTGACCGTGGACGGCGCTATGACCGATCCCAAGGGTGACCGTTCCAAGGCTCCCCATGACCAGACTGACCCCGACATGTTCGTGCATGTGGTGGAGCGCCGTCCCGACGGCATCGTGGTCTGCGGCGCCAAGTGCCACCAGACCGGCTCCGTCAACAGCCACTGGCATATCTTCATGCCCACCATCTCCATGAGCGAGGCGGATAAGGATTGGGCAGTCTCTTTTGCCTGCCCCTCTGACGCTGAGGGCATGTACATGATCTACGGCCGTCAGTCCTGCGATACCCGCAAGCTGGAGGAGGACGCCTCCATTGATGTGGGCAACGCCAAGTTCGGCGGCCAGGAGGCCCTGGTGGTGCTGGACCACGTGTTCATCCCCAACGAATACATCTTCCTCAACGGCGAGTATGAGTTCGCCGGCATGATGGTGGAGCGCTTCGCCGGCTATCATCGCCAGAGCTACGGCGGCTGCAAGGTCGGCGTGGGCGATGTGGTCATCGGCGCCACGGCGCTTGCTGCCGAGTACAACGGCGTGGAGAAGGCCAGCGCCGTCAAGGACAAGCTCATCGAGATGACCCACCTGAACGAGACCCTCTACTGCTGCGGCATCGCCTGCTCCAGCCAGGGCTTCAAGACCAAGGCGGGCAACTATCAGATCGATCTGCTGCTGGCCAACGTCTGCAAGCAGAATGTTACCCGGTTCCCCTATGAGATCGTGCGTCTGGCTGAGGATGTGGCCGGCGGCCTGATGGTCACCATGCCCTCTCAGAAGGACTTCCATTCCGAGACTGTGGTCGGCCGCAACGGCGAGACCATCGGCGACATCTGCAACAAGTTCTTTGCCGCCCGCGAGGGTGTTCCCACCGAGTCCCGCCAGCGTATCATGCGTTTCCTGGAGAACATGTGCCTGGGTGCCGCGGCTGTCGGTTACCGCACCGAGTCCATGCACGGCGCTGGTTCTCCCCAGGCCCAGCGCATCATGATCGCCCGTCAGGGCAACATCCAGGGCAAGAAGCAGCTGGCTAAGGATATCGCCGGCATCATCGACTGATTGCCCTTCCCTGTCTGCGGGGAGCCAGACTCCCCGCGGGTAGATCCTCTGTTCCCTTCTGTTTGGGGGCCCTTCCCAGGCCCCCTTTCCCCTGGAACAGATTTGAAAATAGATTCCACAATGCGGAATCCCTAAAACTTGTGATCCTGCCTAATTGGCGTTTCAAAATTTGACATAAAGGAGTATAGATCATGGATTTCAATCTGAGCCGTGAGCACCAGCTGATCCGGAAGATGATGGCGGAATTCACTGAGAATGAAGTCAAGCCCATCGCTGCCGAGACCGACAAGACCAGCCAGTATCCCCGGGAGAACATCGAGAAGCTGTTCAACCTGGGTGTCATGGGCATGTGCGTGCCCAAGGAGTACGGCGGTGCAGGCGCCGATCCTCTGGCCAGCGCCATCTGCATCGAGGAGCTCTCCAAGCAGTGCGCCTCCACCGGCGACATCGTGGCCACCCACAACGGCCTGTGCTGCGATCCCATCCTGACCCACGGCACCGATGAGCAGAAGGCCAAGTATCTGCCCATGCTGACCACCGGCCACAAGGTGGGCGCGTTCGCCCTGACCGAGCCCAACGCCGGTTCCGACGCTTCCAAGACCCAGACCACTGCGGTTCTGGAGGGCGATCACTATGTGATGAACGGTTCCAAGATCTTCATCACCAACGGCTATGTTGCCGACGTGTTCGTGGTGTTTGCCATGACCGATCCCTCCAAGGGCACCAAGGGCATCTCCGCTTTCATCGTGGAGAGCAGCTTCCCCGGCTTCTCCGTGGGCAAGCACGAGGAGAAGATGGGCCTGCACGGTTCTCCCACCGCTGAGATCGTCTTCACCGACTGCATCGTTCCCAAGGAGAACCTGCTGGGCAAGGA
>FR890851.1 GCA_000436875.1 Oscillibacter sp. CAG:155
GTGCCGGAGGAGCACGACGTTCGGACGGGCCACCCCGACTACACCGGCCGGCTGTGCGTCATCGGCGCCGAGCTCAAGGAGGACAAGCTGGCAGAGCTGTTCGGCCTGTAAACGGGAAAGGAAACAACGGTACTATGGCTGATATTCCTGTCTATCTCATCGCCGGCTTTCTGGACGCCGGCAAGACCAATTTCATCAACGGCATTCTGGAGGATGGCTTCGCCCGCCAGGACCGGACGCTGCTCTTATGCTGTGAGGAGGGCGAGGAGGAATATAACCCCAAGGCCCTGGACAACGTGACCGTCATCACCATCGAGGATGAGGAGGAGCTCAAGTGCTCCTACCTCAAGGAGCTGGAAAAGAAGTACCGCCCCCAGCAGGTGCTCATCGAGTACAACGGCATGTGGCAGATGGAGCGGCTTTACCGGGAGGTACTGCCCGCCAACTGGGTGCTCTATCAGATCATGACCATGGTGGAGGCCAGCACCTTTGACCTCTACGCCAAGAACATGGGCCAGCTGATGATGGAGAAGATCACCAACGCGGACATGCTGGTGTTCAACCGCTGCACGCCGGAGCTGCGGGATTCCCTGCGCAAGCGGAATCTGCGGATGGTCAACCGCCGGGCGGACATCTTCCTAGAGAACGTGGACGGCTCCAGTGAGGACTACCTCACCGGCGACGAGTGTCCCTTTGACCTCAATCAGGACGTCATCGACATCCCGGACGACGACTTCGGCGTGTGGTACGTGGACGTGATGGACCATCCCGACCGCTACGACGGCAAACTGGTCCACATGAAACTCATCATGTGCCACTCCAAGAAGTACCCCGGCATCCACTGCCCCGGCCGCTTCGCCATGGTCTGCTGCGAAAATGACGTGCAGTTCCTGGGCCTCATCGCCAAGGGCGACACCCTGGACCAGTATGAGAACCGGGACTGGATCGAGGTCACCGCCAGAATGAGTGCCGAAAAGCACAAGGCGTACAAAGGCGTGGGCCCCGTGATGAACGTCCTCTCCGTGGCCCCCTGCGAAAAGCCCGCCCAGGAGGTCGTCACCTTCTGAGGGCATCAAAGCGCAGTACAAATTGTAGAATCTTATCAAAATACGCCTCTCTGTATCCCGCAGAGAGGCGTATTTTTCCCACCGCGGTGTGGGTCTACGCAGCGGCGGTTGTCCCGGGCGGTAAAATCCGCTATGCTGTTGGAAGAGGTGAGCACATGGACTATCCAAAAATCGGCGCCCTGATCCGCCGCCTGCGGCAGGAGCGGAAGATGACCCAGCGGGAACTGGCACAGACGCTGGGCCTGAGTCCCAAGACCGTCAGCAAGTGGGAACGGGGACAGGGATTCCCGGATGTGAGTTTGCTGGAGGCTCTCTCCGGTGCGCTGCACGTCAATATCCCCGCCCTGCTCTCCGGTGATCTGGCGGAAAACCAGCTCACAGGAGGATCTATGAAGCAAATGCGATTTTTCGTCTGTCCCGTCTGCGGGAATCTGACCTTTTCTTCCGGCGGAGCCGCTGTCTCCTGCTGCGGCCGCCCTCTGGAACCCCTGACGCCAAAAAAAGCAGCGCCAGAGGAGGCACTGCGGGTGGTGGAGAGCGACGGAGACTGGTATGTGGAGAGCAGCCATCCCGCCAGCAAGGACAATTACATCTCCTTCCTGGCCCTGGTGACCGGGGAAATGCTGCTGGTACTGCGGCAGTATCCGGAGTGGGACCTCCACGCCCGCATCCCCGACAGGCCCCACGGAAAGCTGGTGTGGTACTCCACCACCAGGGGCCTTTTCTACCAGCTCGTGTAAAGGGAAACCCCTCCACATTCTGCGGAGGGGTTTCCTCGTTTTTATTCAGGACACCTGGACGGCAGTGCCCTCGACGATGCTGCCATCCAGGGGCGCTCCGTTTTTATCCAGGAGCTTCTCCGGACAGGAGCTGATGTCGCTGGTATCTGGCAGGAGGAAGATGTCCAGCACCTGTCCGCCCGCAATGGGGCAGGTATAGGTGATGCCGCTGTTTTGGAAGGTGTAGGACGCGGCTGCCGCCGGCAGTTCTCCGCCGCAGAAGATG
>FR890852.1 GCA_000436875.1 Oscillibacter sp. CAG:155
CCCCACCGCCTCGTTGCGCACGATAAAGATCGCCTGCTCAAAATACCGCTGGTCCGGGGATTCCACCACAACCACCCGTCTGGAAATACCTTTTACCATCCGCTTCACGCCTCCTGTGTATTGAGTTGATACTTCCAGTTTTCCGCAGGCGCGGGAAATTTATACTGCTTCACACGGTTTTTGCCCGTCCTTCCCGGGGCAGGTAGAGCACCTGGATGCCGCAGTCATCCGCCAGGGCCTCCCGCTGAATGCTCTCCCGCAAAATCAGCCCCGCCAGGACCTGGGGGTCCTCCCCTTCCCAGCCGGCCAGCAGATCCTGGAGCCATTCGTCCCGGCTGGGATCCGCCACGCCGTCACTGATGAGGACGGCAAAGCTGCCGGGGGCCAGCGTCACCTTCGTCACATCCGGCGCCGCCGGGGTCCCCCGGAGCCCCGCGGGCAGTGTCCCGCCGGTGATTCGCCGGACATTGCCCCCCTTTTTCAGGTAGCTGGGCGCCGCTCCGAATTTATAGAAGGCCGCCTCGCCGGTGTCCGGCCGACAGGTCAAAAGGTCGATGGTGGTAAAGCTTCCGGTCTCGGCGCTGCGCAGCGACATGGCGGCGTTGAGCGTCTTGAGGGCCGCCTCCGGCTCGATGCCCGCCTCCAGGAACTGGCGCACCAGTCGGCAGGCCAGGGTGGACTCCTTCCGGGCCGGTTCCCCACAGCCCATGCCATCCGCCAGCAGTAAGCACAAAAGGCCGGTCTCCGTCTGGAAGGACACCACTGTGTCCCCGCAGGCGCTCTCCCCCGCCTTGGGCCGCAGTGCCGCCCCCACCCGGTAGGCGGGCATCTCCCCGGACACCGCCCGGGCCTCTCCCAGTCCGGCGGCAGTGGCGGTAAGCAGCTCGCTGAGCTGGGCGTACTGGCCCCGGGCGTCCCGGCGGGTCTCCTCCAGCTGCCGCCGGTACTGCCGCCGCAGCAAAAACGCCGTCAGTTCCCCGTTCACCGCCGTGAGAAAGTCCGGCAGGTGGATGCACCGGTCCGCAAAATAGCCGGGGAAATCCTTGGGCAGGGCCCGTCCCCGTTCCAGGAGGAAGGGAGTGGCGTCGTTGAGGGCGTTGAAGGTACCGGTGTACTCCTTCTGCCAGCAGAGATCACACAGCGCGCAGCCCCGGCAGACCTTTTCCGCCGCCCGGTCAAAGATGATGGCCGGGTTTTCCTCGCTGGACACCGGCGCGCTCCGGCCCATGCTGTCGTAAAGGTCCCGCAGTACCGCGGCAGTCCGGGTCAGCTGGGCCTTGAGCCGCTCCAGCGCCGGTACCGCCGTCTCCGGAAGCGCCTCCCGCTGCACCCGTTTTCCCCCGA
>FR890853.1 GCA_000436875.1 Oscillibacter sp. CAG:155
TAAAAAAGCGATTGAGGATAGTATCCGCCAAGGCTTTGATGGCGTGCATCTCAAAGAGGACTGCGCCAAAGAGGTGTTGGAGGAGTTCGGTTTCAAGCGGGTGAACTGGGTGCTGGCAAACACCATCCAGGAAAAGAGTGGCGATGGCCGATTCCGCCCCGACAACAGAAGTTGGGCACAGCGCACCTTCATTCCGGAAGATATGGGCCACAAGGTGGAGTTTATTGTTAACTCACACTCCGAGGTCGTGAATGGTTTTGTGAACCAAGTACGGGAGGCCTATCAGAAGCTTAACCTCTTCGGCCCAGAACACTGCGAACCCAATTCATGGGAGGATCTGGATTACGCAGGAAAGGTGCTGGTACTGAGTCCGGATACTCTGAGAGAATCCTGCTGGACACAGGAAAATCAGCTTTGGTATGCCCATGATGGATTTGGGTGCAGTCCCCATGCCATTGGTCGTTCTATCCGCTGTACCTGCCTGGGAGATGGAGAACATACCAGATGGAACCGATCCGACTTCATCGGAGTCCTGCAGGAGAATCTTCTTCCGGAGTGGGCTGAGGAAAAACTGAACGAGCTGACAGGCCAGAATGTTGATCACAGCATGGAAGGCATGAAGATGGAGTGAAGTGGAGGAATTATGAATTTGAGTTATTACACGGTGGATGATCTTCGTCTGGGACATGATCCGAAAGGCGTGGTCGGGTGGCGGATGTCCCATTTTCTATCTTTGGATGATGCGTTAACGCATTATGCGAGTCTGCCTGCTACGGGAGTAAAATCTCTTGGGCTGACGGATGGAGTGCATTGTCTGGAGATCGCTCGATGTGTCCCGCTCTTTGAATATGACAGAGAAGGCGAAGACATCCTGGCCTCTGACTACAAGCAGTTTCCGCTCTGGGCCGATGTGGAGGAGGTCAATACTGCAACACAGGCATGTATTTCCGCCTTGCGGCTTCGGTATGTCCTCCATCCTGATGCGATTGTACCAATTCCAAAAGGTGACTCCTTATCTTCAAAATTAAAGGATAAATATCTCTGGCTGAATGCAAACCGGGCAAAGGAATCCGCCATTACGCTGGCGTATCGCGCCGGTACAGGATGGATCCCCTTGAGAGAATGGAAACGCTGCGCTTCGAAGCATCCGCTGATTCTTAAGTTTATGGCGGATGGTCTGACGGAGGGCGGCGCTTTTGTATCTCTGGAAGTTGAGCCCTGGGAGTATGACCTGTTGGTCCGCCGCACTTTAGAGCGGCTTAACCAAAATACATCAAATTCAGGAGGAATGAAGACATGAAGAACGACATGAAAGCAGCAGTGTCCCCTATGGAGATGGATGTGAGGATCTTTCCCTATCGAGAGGACGGCCCCGTGGCAGCAATCGCTTCGGTTACGCTGAACGGCTGTTTTGCCGTGCGGGATGTACGGATCATGGAAGGGAAAAATGGGCTTTTCGTTTCCATGCCCAGCAGAAAGGTAAAGGGAGAGTATCGAGACATCTGCTATCCCTGCACCAAAGATTTCAAGCAGCAGTTTGATCAGAAGGTCCTGGAGGCCTATGAGCAGGCACAGGTTCAGGAGGCTCAGAAGTCCCCGGACCCCGAGGGTCAAGAGGAAAACGGCCCCACCATGGCAATGTAAGGAGGTAATGTTCATGAAACGAGTAATGACCCTTTGCGTCCTGGTTCTGACACTGACAATGGCGCTCTGCCCCGCAGCACTGGCAGCGGATCTTGGGAGTGCGGCTACTGCAGCCCAGGTATGTTACCCTACTTCTATCAGCCGCAGCGAGGACGGCACAGAACTGAAAAAAATCTATGATCTGGGGCCGGAGGATGACCCCGCAGGGATTCCCCGCTCTGATTTTGAGCAGGATGGCTTCCACTATACCCTGACGGATCTGCTCAAACAGGAGCTTCCCGAAAACGAAAGTCGGCAGCACACTGAAACGGTCTCCTTGCCCAGCAAGAATAAGGATATGGAGTCTGTGCTGGCGCTGCTGCCCGCCGAAAAGGAATTCGTTACGGATGACGGTCTGACCGGGATTCTGAGCCTGGACCTGTCCACAGTCCGGGTGGAGGTTGCTGGGTATGGCAGCTCCACCAAGGAAGTCTCTGCCACACGCTCCTACCCCAATCTGGCTGGTCAGGATACCCAGTACATCCCCAAGACTATCGAAGAGGATGGCCGGACCCTGACGCTTCAAACGGTCAATTGGCAGACAGACAATACCGCAAACATGGATGGATATGCCGTTGGCGACCGTTTCACCGCTGTCGCCACCTATACCGGAACTGCGACCAGCTCCTATGTGAAAGGTTATACCGTGACTGCGGACTATACCGGAACCGTCAGCCGCATCGCCCTGAATAAGGTGCGCTATGTGGCTATTTTTGAAGGAACACCGCTGGAGCCTATTCTGCCAACGGAGGATGAAAGCACTGGCCCCGCCCAGTTTAATTGGTTGGCCATTGCAGTCCCCTTCGGTATCGTAGCCCTAGTCGGTGCAGGAACAGGTGCCGCTCTATTTATGAAGCGTCGCCACGAGACAACGGAGGAGGAGAGCGAATGAAACGAGTAATTTCCACTTGCCTGACGCTTTGCCTGTCTGCGGCATTGGCCTTGCCTGCCAGCGCCTTGGACTACAGCATTGACGCCCCCGGTAATCCGGATTACGGGGATCCTACTTCTATCGAGGTAGTCCACACGGCTGATGGTGGGGCAATGAAGAATGAGGATATCAGCAAAAATGCAGCCCTTATCCCGCCTTCCTTTGGCAGCCCCAGCGCAGATGCCCTTGGAACAGGTACCTATCTTACCCCCAACTTGGCCCCTGGCGGCATGGCGGTTGGTACTATCTCCGGCGGCAATATGCCCATCGTATTCCCGCCTACGTCTGGCGAAAACACAGGCAATACCAGCTCTGGCAGTTCTGGCGGATCCAGTACCTCTGGCGGTTATACCTATGTGACCGATGATCTCTACTATTCTGGTGGTTATCTGGGAACTCTGAAAATCTCCGCCATTGGCCTCAGTGTGAAGATCTATCAGGGCACCGGGAGCAGCACACTGGCCAAGGGAGCAGGCCACTTCACAGACACGAGTATCTGGGACGGCACTGTTGCCCTGGCTGGCCACAATCGGGGTGTCAACAACCATTTCGGCAAGATCCATACCCTGGAGATCGGGGATAAGATCACTCTGACCACTAAGCTGGGCACCCGCACCTATAAAGTTACCTCCGTCAGTAAGGTCAGCGAAACGGACCGCAGCGCCATGACGCCTACTGGCGAGGACCGGATCGTGTTGTACACCTGCGTAATGAATCAGAGTGCTTACCGCTGGTGCGTCCAGGCGACTGCTGTGTAAACTGATCTGCTGCGCCGCCATTTGTTCTCTGCCCACACGGAAGATTCTGCTTGACTTCTACCTCCTTCTTGGATATTGTGTGCTTGCAAAGATCCACATAATGCAAAGGAGGAATGAATATGAAGGCAAAAAAGAATCTGGCCCTGGTAGCGGCAGGTATCGTAATCGGCGCGTTTCTGGCATTCCCCACAGCACACGCCGCTGAAGAACTATTCACTGCAGTTCGCAGCTCCCACCAGTTCTTCCTGGATGGGAAACAAGTTCAGATGGAAGCATATATCATCAACGGCAACAACTATGTCAAACTTGCAGATGTGGGCAAGATGGTCGGGTTCAATGTGTATTGGGACGGAGCGGTGTACATGGACAGCGATGCTCCTTACACTGGAAAAGCACCGGAAGCCTCCTCCACACTTGAGGAGGTGCGAGAAGAGATCGCCGTCCTCGTGAACGAGGTACGACGCGAGAATGGTCTCAAGGAACTGACTATCGATCAGCGCCTGATGGCAGCAGCGCAGAACTGCAGCGATCAAAAGTTTACCTGGCATCACACGAAAGAAGAGTGTGAAGCGGTGGCGGCATCTGGATATCCCTATGGCTTCGGCTCAAATCTCACCGTATTCACTGGTGCGGCAATAGCAGATATTGCACAGCGCGCAGTGGATAACTGGGAAAAGTCTCCTGGTCACTTCCAAACCATGACGGATCCAGACGCAACAACTCTTGGTGTAGGTGTTACCAAGGACAATGGCGTTACGTACTGCTATCTGTTTCTCGGAAAGCCTAATACCAATAATCCCTAC
>FR890854.1 GCA_000436875.1 Oscillibacter sp. CAG:155
CCCACACCGGCAGAGTTGCCCAGAAGAACGCCCAAAATCGGCAGTTCATTCATGAAAACTTTCCTCCATTTCTTTTTCCAAAAAATTGTTTTCCCTGCTGGTCATCCCAACAGGCACTTTCCTTCGCCCTATATAGCAAAAAACGTGCCATTTTTTGACGTTATTCGTTCTTTAACGAGGTGTAAACAAAATCTGTACAAATCCAACTTTTCCCCCAAGATGCCTTTTGCAGTTTTGCACAGAGCCGTCTCGCTACGGATTGCTACTTTGCTTCGTAAAAGTATTGCCCATTTTGAAACAGTTTGAACTGTAACGTTTCATTTCAGATGTGCAAGCGTTTCATTTTCGTTTCCTTTGATGCAGCCTTCTTCACGCAGAGACTTGATTTCCACAAACGCGCAAAAAAATATGCGGCCCCGATTTGGGGCCGCACATTTTTTTGAAAAGTTGGATTCTCAGCTCAAGCCGTTGCTGGCCATGTAGTCCGCCTCGTACTCGCTGACATAGGC
>FR890855.1 GCA_000436875.1 Oscillibacter sp. CAG:155
GGGAGCGGCACTTTTGCGATTGGGATGGAAAGAGATATCCTCTGCCGAAGGTCCACCCTTACAGCTCCTCGCGCCTACGCTGTCAGGGTTCCAGGCGCAGCTCCACCAGGATTACGGCATTCCACTCCTCCAGCGTTCTGCCCAGCACTGCCGGGTCATTGAGTTCCTCCGCCGCGGGCAGCTGCGCCCCCGCGGAGGAGGACAAGGCCTCCGTATCCGAAAACGCGGCGGCAAACAGCACTGCGGACGTATTTCTTTCCAGCTCCACCGCATTCTCCACGCTCCGCTGCTCCCGGCTGTCATAATGGAACCTGGAAGGGAGCTCCATGGTCCACGACGCTAAGGGCTCCCCCGCCCCATCCGGGTCATCTGTCCAGGGCAGCAGCGTAAATTCCACCGGTCCCCATCCGCCCGAGGAGCGCTGAGGGTATTCCCGCAGCCAAAAGCCATCGCTTGGCAGCTCCAGGGAGCTTCCCCGCCAGACCACCTGCCGTCCCATTTCCCGGCCCTCACAATAGGTCACGGCCTCCAGTGCCGCCGTCTCCGCCCCCAGCGGCAAAGATGTCCTGTACTGAGCCACAAATCCGCCGGAGGCCGGATACGGCACGGCACCGTCCGGGTTCATTCCTGTGAGAAGGCCGTCCCGCTCCACAATCCCATTCAGGAGGGTGAACAGCTCCGCCAGCGCCTCCGGGGAGGTTCCATAGTCCGAAAGCGTCGCTCCCTCAGGGAGCAGGCGGACGGCGGTCTCCTGTGTGACCCAGATATAAGATTTTCCGTCCGCCGATTGGGCCCGCACCTGGATCAATTCCGGATACAACGCCAGCAGGACGGTGGCACTGGCGGCCATGCGGTTTCCAACCGCTGCCAGCGTCCAGGCATTGGGCTGCGTAAACTCCAGCAGCAGCTGCCCTTCCTTCTCAGACACGGCAAAGGTCCCCTCCAGGGCAGCATCTCCCCAAGGGCCGCTACACACCAGTGTCTCAGCCAATGCCTCCGGGGATTGCTCCCCAGCCAGCCGGAAAATGGCATCCGCCGTTTCCCCGCCAGTGGTTTCTCCGCCGGAGATGCCCAAAAAATCCAGCAGCGCCTGAATACCCTCCGGAGTCCGGCCCAGTTCCCGGAGGTCTTCATATCCCAGATTCCGGGCCCAGCCGTCCGGCTGGGAGCGGTCCCAGTAGACGGTGGTGGTTGTCTCCTCGCCGTCCGCCATCACCGGATAAGACCAGTGGACCTCCTCCAGATCCTCCGCCAATGCCAGCAGCAGCGTTCCCCGGTCCATCATGGCCCGGTCCAGCCCATCCGCATCGGCAGGCTGCTGAGAGAACGCCACGTCCAGGGCGTGCTGCTGCGGCTGATATGTTTCCGTATACGCCCCCAGGGACGCCGTATCCAGGGCATCCAGCATCGCTGCTGCCGTTTCGGCGTCCAGGGCGGAGGTATGCAGAGCAAAGAGCGTCTGGGCGAAGCCGTTCTGCTCCGCCTCAAAAGATGCCCGCAGAGATGCTGTGTCCTGGGTGCTCAGCCGCAGCCGCAGCACCATGGTCACGTCGTTGCGCAGCGCCGCCTCAGGCCAGTCCGTTCCCTGGGGGACATCAAAGGCATAGATGGAGCCATCGGGCGAAGTGGAGAGACACGCCACCGCCACGGCCGTGTCCTCCCCCAGCTCCACCCGTTCTCCGATCTCTGTGCACAGCGTGCCCCACATCATCAAGTGATAGGGCTGCTCCGGCACCAGGCCCTGGCCCAGGTTGGTGCCCATGGTCCCGCCGCTGGCGGTGGAGATGGTACCCCACCACTGCATGTCCGTGCCGGTGCCGTCCCCTCTCCACATCAGCTCCGCCCGCAGCGTGGCGGTGCCCCGGCGAGAGCGGGCCTCCGTCACCGTGCCGTCCGGGCCAGGGTCGGGCTGCTGTCCGTCTGGCCAGTCCTCCCCCAGAGGCCAGCAGTCCAGAACGGTTCGGCTGAGGAGCGTCTCGTGGTCATAGACCTCGGCGTAGAGTAAATAGGACTGGTATTCTTTCCCGATCCAATAGGTAAAGGTCCGAGTATCGGAACCGTCCCCCTCCTCCAGCCGCACCCAGCTGTCGGTGCGTTCCGAGGCGCCGTTGAGACACACCGACACCACCACCAGCACCGCGGCCGCCGCCAGGAAGGCCACCCGTGGGGTCTCCTTCTTCCACTTGAGCACGTTCTTGACCCGGCGGGTGGCGTCATGCTCCCCGAAGGCCAGAGCCATGGGAATGGGACGCTCCGCCGCGTTTTCCACCAGGGAAAGGCTGTATTCCCGTTTGGCCTGGTCCCCCAGTGTGGCCAGCACCGCCTCGTCACAGCTCATCTCCAGATCCCGGCAGAAGAACATCCAGCAAAGCCACACGGCGGGATTCCACCAATATACCGCCAGGATGCACCACGCCAGCAGTTTCCACCAGGGGTCCCCGCGGCGGATGTGGTGGCGCTCATGGACCAGGACGCAGGTGCGCTCCATCCCCGTAAGGCCCGGACGGATATAGATGCGGGGGCGGAAGAAGCCCAGAACAAAGGGCGTGGGGATCTCCGCGCACTCCCACACTTCACCGCCGGTCCACGCCGCCTGGGACACCCTGCGTTTGAGCCGCACCATACCCATCGCGCCCCAGAGGAGCATTGCCAGGACCCCCAGCAGCCATACCGCTGAGGCCGCCATCAAAGCGATCTCGCCGGCAGAGGGAGAGGCGGCAGCGGTCACCGCAACCGTCCCTTCCATGGTGGAGGGCGGCGGTAAGGCCGTCGCCGTGGACGAAGCCGGAGCCATGGCCGCAGCCACCGGCGGCAGGGCCGACACCACGCCGTCCACGCTGCCGGTAGCCTCCGCCAGATCATAGAGCCCCGGCAGGTTGAAAATGCTCAAAAGGCCCCGCAAACTCACTGGGCACACCAGCCGGACCCCCACCGCAAACCACAGCGCACAGCTGTATTTCCGGGGAACCCGGAGCCGCGCCATAGCCAGCCGGGCCAGAAACACCACAGCCATCACCGGCAGGGCCATGAGGGCCATGGACAAAAGCCGGGAAAAAACAGCTGTCAGCAGTTCCATATTCACCCCTCCTGATACTGGTCAATGAGGCGTTTTAGGTCCTCCGCCTCCCGCTCTGTCAGTTTCCGCCCGCTCATAAAGGCCGTGAGGAAACCGGGCAGTGAGCCGTTGAATGTTTTATCCACAAATGCCTCCGCGGCCGCCTCCGTCACCGTCTCCCGGGACGCCAGTGCGGTCACCACGCTTTCCTCGTTTTGCACCACGCCCCGCTCCCCCAGCTTTTTCAGCACGGTGTAGGTAGTGGACTTTTTCCACCCCAGCTTCTCCCGGCAAAGGGCCACCAGTTCCCCGGACCCCACCGGCTCTGTATCCCACACCACCTGCATGAAGCGGTATTCACTGTCACTGAGATGATAGGTCTCCATCTGCGCACCTCCTTGGTCTATTTTAATAGACCTCCTGTCTTGAGTCTATAATAATAGACCAGTTTTGTCAAGCAGGTGTTCTGCAAGATTCGTGGAAAAAAGCCCCGCCTGAATCCAGGCGGGGCTTGAAGCGGGCAGATTTATTTGCGTTCGTAGGGCCGGTAAGCGGACGTGAGGACATTTTCAAAAATGGGTGCGTCGGGCTTTTCTACCCGGTGGAGGATCTGCTCTCCCGCGGCAGTCCCCAACTCCTCCACCGGCTGGATGATGCAGTCCATCTGGTTGGAGTAGAGATCATAGAAGTTGGAGTCGTAATCCACAAAGCTCACAAGATCAATATCCTTGCCCAGTTGAACCCCCATCTTGTGAAGATAGATGATGGTCTCGGAGGCCATCAGGCCCTGGCAGACGATGATGGCATCGCAGTGCTCGCCCAGCAGGTCCTCCAGACAGGCTCGGGCACTATTTTCCATGGAGTCACCGTAGCGGACCAGCGCATCCTCCACCGGCAGTCCGCAGTCCGCCATCGCCTGCTGGTATGCGGAGATCCGCTCCTTGGTGGTAGAGAGGCGGGGCAGTCCGCCGATGATGCCGATGCGCTTGTCCCCTTTTCCGGCCAGCCGGCAGACACTGCGATAAATGGGCTGGAAGTTGGAGACACACACCGAGGAATACTTCTTTTCCTCAAAGGTTCGGTCCACCAGCACCACTGGAAATCCGGCAGGAATCAGCTGGTCCAGCCGCTGGAAATCATCCATGGTGCTGGCAATCAGCAGGCCGTCCACCAGTCCGGCAGACAGCAGCCGGAGGTTCGTCTCCTCCCGGTCCATATCCTCCTTGGTATTGGCAATAATCAGGTGATACCCATGGCCGGAAAGATAGTTTTCCACAGACTCGATCATCGTGCCGAAAAACTTGTTGGAAATATCCGGTGCAATAAATCCGATGGTCTTTTTCTTGCCGGTGCGGAAGCTCCGGGCAGAGGCATCCGGTGTATACCCCAGCTCCTGGATGGCCCGATAGACCTTGTCCTTGGTCTCGCTGGAAACATAGCGGGTCGCATTGATGGTGTGGGACACAGTGGCGGTAGACACGCCCGCCAGCTTGGCCACATCGCTGATTGTCACTTTCATGTTCTTTCCCTCTTGCGTAATGCATATTCCCATTACGTAATCCATTCATTTTTTCACAGTATATGCCACCCCTTCCGCTCCGTCAAGAGGGTTTTGGCCTCTTTTCCACGTTTTCGCGTAAAATGTCCCCATTTCTTAGAGATAATTCACAATTAAACGTTATAATTGTTATCTGAATTGACAGTTGCAAGGTGTGCAGAGCTGTGCTAGTATACAAATATAAACGATTACCAAAGCGTTTGCGCAAACGTTTTGACGGCCACTTGTCCCGGTGCGGCCGCAGATTGAAAGGAGTTCTATTCACTATGAAAACCAAAATCGGTATCAATGGCTTCGGCCGGATCGGCCGTCTGGTGTTCCGCGCTGCCCTGACTCATGACGATGTGGAAGTCGTGGGCCTGAACGATCCGTTCATGAACCCTGAGTACATGGCTTACATGCTCAAGTATGACAGCGTTCACGGCAAGTTCCCGGGTGAGGTCTCCTCCGAAGATGGTGCCTTGGTTGTCAACGGCAAGAAGTACCCCGTTTTCACTGCCATGGAGGTCAAGGACATTCCCTGGGCCAGCGTTGGTGCCGAGTACATCTGCGAGTGCACCGGCAAGCACCTGACGAAGGATCTGTGCCAGGGCCACATTGATGCCGGCGCCAAGCATGTTGTCATGGGCGCTCCCTCCAAGGACGACACCCCCATGTTCGTCATGGGCGTGAACAACACCAAGTACACCTCCGACATGACTTTCGTGTCCAACGCCTCCTGCACCACCAACTGCCTGGCTCCCATTGCCAAGGTCCTGAACGACAACTTCGGCATTGTGGAAGGACTGATGACCACCGTGCACTCCGTCACCCCCACTCAGAAGCTGCTGGACGGCGCTTCCCTGAAGGATTGGCGCGGCGGCCGTGCTGCTACCGGCAACATCATCCCCTCCTCCACCGGTGCTGCCAAGGCTGTGGGCAAGGTTATCCCCGAGCTCAACGGCAAGCTGACCGGCATGTCCATGCGCGTCCCCACTCTGGATGTCTCCGTGGTGGACCTGACTGCCAAGCTGGAAAAGCCCGCTACCTATGAGCAGATCTGCGAGGCCATGAAGGCCGCTTCCGAGGGTGAGCTGAAGGGTGTTCTGGGTTACACCGATGAGGACGTTGTCTCCTCCGACTTCCTGGGCGATCCCCGTACCTCCATCTTCGACAAGAAGGCCGGCATTGCTCTGACCGACACCTTCGTGAAGGTTGTCTCCTGGTACGACAACGAGTGCGGCTACTCCAACAAGATGGTGGAGCTGATCCGCTACATGTCCTCTGTGGATCATCAGTAATTTCAAAAAAATACGCCGCCCGGACAAAAGTCCGGGCGGCTCTTTTTGCGGCATTCCCGCCGTTGATTTTCTGCCTGAAAATAAAAAGCCGGCAGCCTTCTTTGAAGGATACCGGACAAACATCTGCCTGCATTTCTCATTCCCAGGAGGGAGGCTATCACCTTTCTTGCAAAACCGCCAGTCCCACAGCTATTCTTGTGAACTCCTTTCTCCACATATAACACAACCCCCCATTCGCTCCAACGACGAATGGGGGGTTCACTTCTGGATCGGATTTTCCAATACCTCTTACCTCTTGCTTTCATTGGATTACCGTTCGGATGCTGGGGAAACATCTGGGGAATCGAAAACTCTGGTTACTTGCCAATCCGTAAAACATCAGGTACACGCAGACGTCTGCTCTGGTCTCTGCCAAAGTACTCCCGTGTGGCTCATCCTAGTGAGAAATGTTTCGTCTTTGGGAACTTGCCGGAGTTATACTTACTTTGAGGAATTCCTCGATTCCGAACGGCGCTGAGATCGGAGATCTTGAGAATCTCTTGAGCTACCCTAGCCCATGGGACTCACTCCTTTCCTGTGACTATAATGTACAATACTTTTTTGAAATTGTCAACAGGTTTTGTGCATTTTTACATTTTAGACAAATTGAGGCCGCACCAAAATGCACTTTACACAACGGACGTCATACCTCCAGCGCACCAAGCAGCCGCGGCAGCTGAAACCACGGCTGGCTCCAGAATGCATCCTGAAGGGCTTCCAGATTTTCCTGACTGTGTTCGATCTCCCGGCTGAACTGCCGCAGTGCCTCTGCCAGACCGCACACGGCGGCCAGCCATTCCACGGTCAGCACCGCGAATACGCAAAAGGCCGTCCGCCCCAACAGGTCTCCATCGTTGACAGCCTTTAGTGGATAGCGGAAAATCAAGTACGCCGCCACCCGTTCCAGCAGCTCCTCCGGAATCGGAGCCGGCGCAGTTGTCTCAGCACGACGCAGCAGCGTTCGCCAGGCAGGGTCCAAAATGTCCAGCTCTCCCAAAAAACGCAGGGCATCAGGAAAGATCTCCCCACACGGAGGCGTTTCCCACTGTTCCGGCTGCCACGATGCCGCCAGCGCCGGCAGCTGTCCGTCCTCCTCAGCATCCAGCAGCGTCTGGGCCGCAAGGGCCAGCTGCAGCACCTCCGCCAAACGCTGCCGGAGCCGCTTGCTCCGGTCTGCCAGCAAGTCCAGCATACGCTTTCGCACCGGCAGCAGCTCTGCCGTCCAGGGATCTGTCGCCTCGCCAGCCTCTGCCGTCTCCCACGTCTGGAAGGTCAGCGGTTGGTGGCTCCCCAGCAGCAGCGCATTGGCCGCCGGACAGGAGGCAGACAAGCTGATCTCCCGGAAAGAGCCATAGTCCTCCGTGAAGCGGGGATGCTCCCGGCAGGTGACGGAGGTAGCCTCCTCTCCCAAAGTCCGGTGGATCTCGCACAGATTTTCCCCATCCAGAAAAGGGCACCGGCCTCCGGAGAGCGGAAAGCAGATGTCGCCGTCTGCATCTACGGTCATGGCATCCCGGAGCTTTTTCCCCAGCGGACCGGGAACCGCCTGATACCGGACTGCAGTCTCCCGGTCGATGACCACCTCCCACGCCTCGCAGCAGGTATGGGGACAGGCACCGGCCAGGCAGCGAAACCGATCAAAATACTCCGGTACCCGGATCAGCATGATGTCGCCTCCTCTCCTGTCCCCTCCGGGTGACGGCGGAGCAGACGAAAGTGATTCTTTCGGAATTCCAGAATTCCCTCATCCCGTAGCTTTCCAAGGGCTGCGGACATGGCGCTGCGGTCCACCGCCAGAAAATCCGCCAGCTGCTGACGGTCCAGCGGGATGTCAAACGATGCCCCGCCTGCCCGCAGTGCCTGGGCAGAGAGATAGCTCAAGAGCTTCTCCCGGGTGGTCTTGCGGGCCATATGACCCATCTTCCGGGTCAGTGCCAGATTCTTGCCTGCCATCAGTGCCAACAGGTTGGTTGTAAAGCGGTCGGAGCACCCGCAGGCCGCCTCCGCATCCAAAAACAACACCTCCGCCTCTCCCGGAGAGAGTACGCTCACCTCCAGAGGCTCCCCCGCCAGGGCAAAGGATTCCGCAAACACATCTCCGGGCTCCACGACCCCCACGATGGTCCGCCCGCCCCAGAAATCCTCCCGGATGACATGCACACTGCCGGAGAGCAGGAGGCCCAGCCGCCCGGTCTGCTCCCCAGCCCGCAGCACCAGCTCGCCCCGGGTATAAGCCCGCCGCTGGGCGCCGCTGTGCCGGAGCAGCTCCTGAATCTGTTCCCGGTCAAGCCCCCGAAACAGGGGGGTATATTCCATTGCGGAGAAAATTTCCATGGAGAGCCTCCTTTTTTGTTGGAAAAACAACTGATTTTTTGAACTGATTATACGATAATCTCACTCAGAAAGCAAGTGACGGCTGAAATGCCGAAAAGGAGACATACTATGGTAAGACGGATCATTGAAATCGATCAGGACAAGTGCAACGGCTGCGGCGCCTGTGCCTCGGCCTGCCATGAGGGTGCCATCGGCATGGTGAACGGAAAGGCGACCCTGCTGCGGGACGACTATTGTGACGGCCTGGGCGACTGCCTGCCCACCTGCCCCACCGGAGCCATCACCTTTGTGGAGCGGGAGGCCGCCGCATATGACGAGGCGGCAGTGCTGGCCAAGAAGGCGGAAGCCCTCAAGGGCAGCGCCCCTGTGACCCGGAGCGGATGCCCCGGCAGCCAGAGCCAGACCCTGCGGCATCCTGCGGCCCCCGCGGCTGCTCCGGAACCGGGGGCAGCAGTCTCTCAGCTCATGCAGTGGCCGGTACAGATCAAGCTGCTGCCGGTGGAGGCCCCTTACTTCAACGGCGCAAAGCTTCTGATTGCGGCGGACTGCACGGCTTATTCCCGAGCGGACTTCCACCAGCGTTTCATGCGGGGACACATCACGCTCATCGGCTGCCCCAAGCTGGACGAAGGGGATTACACGGAAAAGCTGACGGAGATCATCCGGCGCAACGATATCCGGGAAGTCACCGTGGTCCGCATGGAGGTTCCCTGCTGCGGCGGCATCCAGCGGGCGGTGGAGACCGCCCTGCGTCAGAGCGGCAAGTTCATTCCCTGGCAGGTGGTAACACTGGGCCGGGATGGAAATATTCTGGACTAATGCAAAGGAGTGCAATCAAATGAACGCAACAGTCAATGAATCCTGCATCAGCTGCGGCCTGTGCGCCGATACCTGCCCCGCTGTATTCCACATGGGAGATGACGGCATGGCCCATGGCGGCGAGATTCCCGCAGAAATGCTGGAAGATGCAAAGACCGCCCGGGATGGCTGTCCGGTGGGCGCTATCAGCATCGAGGAGTGACCGGCAAAAGCCCCCCGCACCCAAAGGTGCGGGGGGGCTTCTTATGTAGGCTGAAGACGTTTGGCCTGACGCTTCGCCGCGTACATCCGCCGGTCCGCCGTTTCCAGCATCTCCTGCAAAAAGCATTTTTCATCCTGAAAGAACTCTGTATAGGAATATCCAAAATCCGCTGCGGCTACCGGCAGCAGCGCCTCATCCAGCTCCTGAATCTTCCGGCTGACCACTTCTTCGCCGCAGTTGGTCAGCACCACCAAAAATTCATCGCCGCCCATCCGGATCACAGAGTCCTGTGCCCGGACCCTGGACTGCAAGGTTCGGGCTACTTCCACCAGCACCCGGTCTCCGGCCAGATGTCCCTTGGTATCGTTGACCAGTTTGAACTGCCGCAGGTCCAGCACGATAAATCCCAGACGGCGGCACAGCTGATCCATGTTATGATACAAGAATCCGAATTCGCTCAGATACCGGCGGTTGAATGCATGCGTCAGCGGGTCCCGGTAGACCTCCTCCTGAATCTCGTCCAGCTGCTGACTCAAGGAGCGGTCCTTTTCCTGCTGAATGAGGGCAGTATCCGCCCGGTTGGCGATTTCCAGCACGACCTGGAGCTCTCCCTCTGGAAGTTCCAAAACCAGCGGCCGGGAAACAATGTAAAACAAGTGGTCCCGGCGGCACTCGAATTTCACGCTGGGCTGCTCGCCCAACAGACCCTGCATCCCAGTGCAGTTTCGGCACCGCAGATCCCGGCTCCATGTCTGGTAGCAGGGGAAGGGTTCCTTGCTGATGGTTCCGTTTTCCTCCAGCCGCAGGACCGCCACCTCTGTGGGGTCTACCAGACGCACCATCTCAAAAATAGACTGCAGATTTTTCAATAAATCCCGCATTACTGTAACGGTATATCGGTTTTCCTGCCGCTCCATACACCTTCCCCCATCAAACCACACACAGGTTCTGTCAAATCCCCTATGGCCTTATCCGGCCCCGGCGGCCGTAAGTTGACACGGTACGGGGCCGGACAGGCTATAGGAATCATGTTTTATAACAAGTTTGTACTCATTATACTTAATTCGGAAAAAATTTCAAGGTGTACCAGATAATTCCAATTTCATTTTTACGTGTTGTCCCGGCTGATGGGTTCCCGGAAAAACAACCGCCGCAGAGCTTTTGCATTAAAAGGAATCAGCGGATAGAGATATCCCCGCCCGGCGACGGGCTTTGTGGTGGCCAGCAGCACTGTAATCCCCAGCACGCCCAGACAAAACCCCCATACGTCAAAGGCTGCAGTGATCAGCAGCAATACCACCCGCAGGAGTTTGAAAGAATATCCCAATTCATAACTGGGCTGGGCAAATCCGGCCACTGAGACAAAGGCCATATATACCAGCACTTCCGGTCCCAACCAACCGGCCTGAACCGCAAAATCGCCCAGGATCAGCGCCCCCAGCATGGAGAAGGAATTGGAAAGGGAGTCCGGCGTATTGAGAGACGCCAGCTTCAGCACGTCGATGAGGAATTCCACCACCAGCAGCTGGGACAAAAGGCTCAGGGACACCGGTTCCGGCGACGAGAGAAAATCCAGCCACCCCGGCAGCCGCCCCGGCTCGCTGACCATCAGATACCAGGCCGGGGTGATAAACAGGGAGATGAAAAAGACAATGATCCGCAGCAGCCGCAGATACGTGCCGATCAGCGGCGGAAAATAGAATTCATTGGCCTCCTGGGTAAAATCAAAGAAGGCCGTGGGCAGGATCATCACCGAGGGGGACGTATCCACCATCAAAATAATGCTGCCCTCCATGATGCAGGCGGCAGCGGTGTCCGGCCGCTCGGTGTAGCGGACCTTGGGAAAGGGATTGTACCACTGTTTGGGCTCGATGGCCTCCGCCACGCTCTCCTGCCCCATGGTCAGCGATCTGGCCTCGATGGCGGAGAGTTTGCGGCGAATCTGCTCCAGGATTTCCGGGTCCGCCTTGTCATCCAGATAGCACAGCACCACATCCGTATGGGACCGGCTTCCCACCTTATGGCCCTCCATGGTCAGATGAGGGTCCCGGATACGGCGGCGCAGCAGTGCCATATTGGGCACCATGGCCTCAATGAAACCATCATGGGCACCCCGCAGAACCTTTCCGTCCGGCGGTTCCTGGACGCCCCGGCCCGGGTATTCCTTGGCGTCGATCAGCGCCGCGCCCTGGATTCCCTCTACCAGCAGCAGCGTCTTTCCCAGCAGAACATTGGTGCTAATCTCCTCCGGGTCCGTCCCCACATCAGCCTCCAAAAAGGTGACGAACCGGTCCACGAATGCCTGCATCCGGTCGATCCCCGCCACAGCCTCGGGGGAGATGCTCAGCCAGAAGGCGCCGATCCGCTCTAAAATAGCGTCGCCGCCGAAGCCGTCGATCACCCAGATCCTGGCCCGGCGCCCGCCGATCACCAAGTCCCGGTTCACCAGGTCACAGCTGCGGCCTACACCCAGTACTTCATTGAACCACCGCACATTTTCGGTAAAATTGGCAGATAGTTGTTCCATGCTCCACCTCCATAGACGCCGCTAGTATGTGCCGAAGACAAAGCCACTATGCCGCAGAGCAGAAAAAAGCGCCGCAAATGCGGCGCTTTCATCTGTTCAGATGGAGTTCTTGGGGAAAAGCAAGGTAAAGGTGGAGCCCTTTCCCTCTTCACTTTCCAGTGTCACCTTGGCGCCCAGATACGCGGCGCCGTGCTTGACGATGGACAGCCCCAGCCCTGTTCCGCCGGCGGAATGGCTCTTGTCCGCCCGGTAGAACCGCTCAAACACACGACTCTGGACCTCCTGGGGGATGCCGATGCCGGTGTCCTCCACCGTCACCCGGGCGCCCTCATCGGTATCCGCCACCGTGACGCAGACCTTCCCGCCGGGCCGGTTGTAAACCACAGCGTTATCACAGAGATTATAGAGGATCTCATCGACGATCTGCGGGACGCCGTGTACTTGTGCAGGACCTCCCTGCAGCTCCAGTGTCACCTGCCGCTGCTCCGCGGCGGCAGCCAGCCGATCCAGTGCGCTCTTGGCGGTCTGGTAGAGATCCACCGTTTCCCAAGTGGTTGTGGGGCCTCCCTCATCCAACCGGGAGAGCTTGATGATGTTGTTGACAAGGCCGATCAGTCGACCGGCCTCCCGGTGGATATTGCCCGCGAAGTGACTCACATCCTCCGGCTTAACCAGACCGTTTTGCAGGATCTCTGCCGTGCCCAGGATGGACGTCAGCGGCGTCTTCAGTTCGTGGGAAACGTTGGCGGTAAACTCCCGCCGCAAACTCTCCCTCTGTTCCTTCTCTGTCACGTCCAGAATCACCAGGACCGCACCGGCGATGGCGCCGTCCTGCTCCACAGGGCTTGCGATCACCTGACGGCAGCTGCTGTCCTTTTCCAGCAGCTCCTCCCGGCGGCGGCCCGCCAGGGCATCCTCCACGCAGCGGCGGAACCCCGCCTCCCGATTGAGTGCGAACGCCGTGTCGGGCGCCGGCCCATCCACGCTGCCCCGCAGCAGCCGCAGTGCCGCAGAGTTGTAAGAGAGCACCCGGGTCTCCTGGTCGATGACCAAAAAGCCCTCACTCATATTCTCGGTGATGGTGGTGAACTCCTCCTGACGCTGCTGCAGATCCAGCATCTGCTTGTGGATCTGTCGGTTCTGGCTGCGGATCTTGCCCAGCAGCGGCGCCAGTTCCTCATAAGGCGCCTGATCGCCCGGCTGGTTCAGGTCCAGAGCGTTGATGGGCTGCACCAACTGCCGGGATACCCGGGACGCCAGCACCAACGCCAGCACAAAGGCCAGCACCAACACCAGGGCCACCGGCTGCATAGCCTGGATCACCAGGCGCCAGACGGAGTACTCCGTGTCGGACACCCGCAGAATCGTACCGTCAGAGAGGCGCAGGGCGTAATAGATGGTCTTTTCCGACAGCGTGTCGGAGCGGCGGACCGCATGGCCCTGCCCCAGCACCGCCGCCTCATGGATCTCCTCCCGGTCGGCGTGATTTTCCATCTGGGCAGGGTCCTCTCGGTTATCATAAAGCACCGTGCCGTCCGTGTCCACCAGCGTGATGCGGCAGCCGCCGGGAAGATCCTCGTTCAGATAGTTGATTCCCTCGTTTTCAATGCCATGGGCGATGTAAGAAGTGCGAATCGTCAGATCCGCCAGGACGCTGTCTTGAAAATACCCGTGAAGCACGCCCACAATCAGCAGTAAACTGGCCAGCAGAACCGCCAGCGAAACCGCCAAAATCGAGCGGAAAATGCGTTTTGTCATGGATGGGACTCCTTCCCTCAGCCTTCCTGGCTGATTTTATAGCCGTATCCCCGGACCGTCTCCACGTAGGCACCCGCCTCACCCAGCTTCTGACGCAGCGTGCGGACATGAACATCCACCGTCCGGCTCTCTCCGGTGAACGCATAGCCCCACACATTTTCGATGAGCTGTTCCCGGGAGAGCACCTGCCCCCGGTTTTTCAGCAGCAGGCACAGCACCTCGAACTCCTTCTGGGTCAGCGTCACCTCCCGGCCGGAAACCTCCACAGTGTGGCGGCCCGGGTCCACGGTGAGAATCCCGCAGCGGTACTGACCGGTCTCACTCTCTGTCCGCCGCAGCAGTGCCCGGATACGGGAGAGCAGCTCCATCATGCCGAAGGGCTTGGTGACATAGTCGTCCGCGCCGCCGTCCAGTCCCAGGACCTTATCGTACTCCGTTCCCTTGGCAGTGAGCATGATGATAGGGAGCTTGGCAGTGCGGGCGGCACTTCGCAGCTTCTTGAGCACACTCAGCCCGTCCTCTTCCGGCAGCATCACGTCCAGCAGCACCAGAGAGGGGACCTGCTCCGCCACCGCATGCCAAAATTCCGAGGGCAGGCCGAATCCTCTGGCCTCCATGCCCTGACTGTTGAGGGTATAGATGACAAAATCCCGGATGCTGTCGTCATCTTCGAGTAAGTAGATCATACCGTTGCCTCCTGTCTTTTGACCCTTAGCCTGTGAAAGCAGCAGGGAGCGCCGCAAAGACTCTCCCTCTGCTTTTGACTGCCAATGGCCGCCGGGGCTGCACCCGGGGTCATCCCGCCTCAGATCAGCTGCTGCTCGTTGATCATCAGCTTGAACTGCAGCCCCAGTTTCTCCGCCGCTTTACGGCAGAGAATCATCCGCTGCATAAAAATTTCAAAATAATCCATCACGGAACCGTATTTGGTATCCACAAACAGCTTGAGCTTGATGAGGGTGTGTTCTTCATTGATCTTAAGCTGTGAGCGTTTGACGGAATAATTCACCCGGTCATGGATGTCAAAGGTGGACGGGTCCTGGTTGCGCACCCGGCTGCGGCGGACGTCGGATTTGTCCGCCAGGATCAGGGCCGCCGCCACCGCGTTCACCGGCAATCCGGTGCCCTCGTCGTGGTTGCCGATGGCAGTGACGATGGTTGCGATCTCCTCGGGGTCACAGTCCAGATTGTCCAGAATCCGAAACGCCATGACAGCGCCGGACTGGGAGTGATCCACCCGGTTAACCAGGTTTCCGATGTCATGGAGGAACGCGGCGATCTTCGCCACTTCTACCGTGCGCTGGGGATAACCCAGAGTCTCCAAAATATACGCGGCGTTGCGGGCCACCATCCCCACGTGGGCAAAGCTATGCTCCGTAAATCCCAGTGCGATCAGGGATTCATCCGCCCGCTGGATATACGTGCGGATCGCCGGATTGTTCTGGACTTGTTCAAAGGTCAGCACGGTGTGTCCCCCTTTTTTCTTTTTTTAGTTTTTATCGGGATGGACGTTGGTAATGGAATACTCCACCCACTCCGCCACGTTGGTGGCGTGGTCGCCGATCCGCTCCAGGTACTTGGCCACCATCAAAAGGTCCATGCACTGCTCGCCCCGGCTGGCATCCTGGGCAATCAAGCCGATCAGCTCCCGCTTGACCTGATCGAACAGGGCGTCCACCTTGTCGTCGGCGGCATAGACCGCACGGGCAAGATCCAGGTCCCGCTTGACGAAGGAATCCACACTGTCGGTGACCATTCGGATCACCGCCCGGGCCATGTCCCCGATATGAAGGCCGGTGCCTTCATCCAGATGCACATAGGGCACCAGCTCTGCAATATCAGACGCCTGGTCACCGATGCGTTCCAGGTCAGAGATCATCTTCAGCGCCGCGGAAATCTCCCGCAGGTCCTTGGCCACCGGCTGCTGCTGAAGCAGCAGTTTGATGCACAGGTTCTCCACTTCCCGTTCCTTCTGGTCGATCTCTCTCTCCGCGTCAATGGCGGTCTGGGCCAGATCCGGGTTATTCTGCAGCAGCGCCTCCGCCGCCGCAGAGATGCCGTCTTCACACAGGGCACCCATCTGGATCAGCTCCACATGGAGCCGCTCCAGCTGCTCTTCAAATTTGTTTCGCATGTTGTATCTCTCCCATCAGCCGAACCGGCCGGTAATGTAGTCTTCCGTGCGCTTATCCCGGGGTGTGGAGAACAGCTGCTCCGTCTTGCCGAATTCCACCAGCTCACCCAGAAGGAAAAAGGCCGTGTTATCGGAAATACGGGCGGCCTGCTGCATGTTGTGAGTCACCATGATGACAGTATACTTATTTTTCAGTTCCGCTGCAAGGTCTTCGATCTTGGAAGTGGAAATGGGGTCCAGGGCGCTGGTGGACTCGTCCATCAGCAGCACCTCCGGCTCCACCGCCAGTGCCCGGGCGATGCACAGCCGCTGCTGCTGGCCGCCGGAGAGGCCCAGGGCGCTCTTCTTCAGCCGGTCTTTCACCTCATCCCAGATCGCAGCGGCCTTCAGGGAGTTTTCCACAATCTCGTCCAGCTGCACTTTGGAGCGGATCCCGTGGGTGCGGGGGCCGTAAGCCACATTGTCGTAGATGCTCATGGGGAAGGGATTGGCCTTCTGGAACACCATGCCGATCTGCTTGCGCAGCCAGGTGGGGTCCACACTGCTTTCGTAGATATCCTGGCCCTGATAGTTGACCTCGCCGGTAATGCGAACACCGGGGATCAGGTCGTTCATCCGGTTGAGCGTTCGCAAAAACGTGGACTTGCCGCAGCCGGAAGGGCCGATGAACGCGGTGATCTCATGCTCCGGAATTGCCACATTGATATCGTGGAGTGCGTGGTTTTGTCCATACCACAGATTCAGGTCCTTTGCTTCAATGATCGTTGCCATAAGAGGCCTCCGTTATTTTTTCAGTTTCCGGCCCACCACAGTGGCAGCCAGGTTGATGAGGAATGTCAGAACCATCAAAATGGCGGCGATGGCGAAGGCCACGCCGGTTTCGCCTCGCTCGCTGGCGTAGACGTACAGTGCCACGGTCAGCGTGGCGGAGGAGGAGTGCAGGGCGGTGAAAAAGTCGTTGAGCACCAGGCCGAATCCAGCGGTGAACAGCAGTGCCGCGCTCTCGCCCACGATCCGGCCCACTGCCAGGATGCAGCCGGTGACGATACCGTCCACGGCGTTGGGCAGCACCACGGTGCGGACCATGTGCCACTTGCCCGCTCCCAAGCCCAGCGCACCCTCCCGGTAGGACTGGGGCACGGTCTTGAGGCTCTCCTGGGTAGTGCGGACGATGGTGGGCAGGATCATGATGACCAACGTCAGGCCGCCGGCCAGGATGCCCGGGGCCAGGCCCAGCTTCTGCACAAAGAACAGCATGCCCACCAGGCCGAAAATGATGGAGGGGATGCCCGTCAGGGTCTCGGTAGCAAACTCAATGATCTCCACCACCTTGCGGTTGGTGGCGTACTCCGTCAGGTAGATGGCGGCGCCCACACCCAGGGGCAGTACAATGACCATGGCCACCACGATGATATAGAGGGTGTTGAGGATATTGGGCAGGATGCCGATGGTGTCCTTGATATAGCTGGTCTGGGAGGTCAGCAGCTTCCAGGAGATATTGCCCAGGCCGCGGTAAAAGATATAGCCGATCAGGAAGATCAGCAGCGCACAGGTAATTCCCGCGCAAACCCACAGCAAGAGCCGCAGGCCGTGGTCATAGAGCCGGCGTCTGGGAGAAAGGGTATGTTCCATGGCGCTCAGTCCTCCTTCTTCTTTTTAATGAACACGTTCAGCAGCACGTTAATGAGCATGATGAACAAAAACAGTACCAGGCCGATGGAGTACAGCGCCTGCCGCTGAAGGCTGCCATACGCGGCGTAGGACATCTCCGAAGCAATGGCCGTGGTGAGGAAACGGACGGAGGTGAAAAGGCCCGGCATGTTGGCCACGTTGCCGGCCACCATGATGATGGCCATGGCCTCGCCGATGGCGCGGCCCACGCCCAGCACCACTGCGGTGGCCACGCCGCTGCGGGCGGCGGGCAGGATCACCCTGAAATCCGTCTCAATGGCGGTGGCGCCCAGGGCCAGGGATGCCTCTTCATACTCCGGGGGCACTGCCCGCAGGGCAGTCTCCGAAACATTGATAATGGAGGGCAGGATCATGATGGCCAGCACGATGATGGCTGCCAGCAGGCAGGCGCCGGAGCTGAGGCCGAACGTCTTTTGAATGGCAGGGACCAGCACGATCATGCCCACCAGGCCATAGACCACAGAGGGGATGCCCGCCAACAGTTCCACCGCCGTCCGAATGACTTTGGCCACCTTGGGCGGGGCCACCTTGGCCAGGAAGATGGCGGTCATCAAACCGATGGGTACGCCGATAAGCACCGCTCCGGCGGTGCCGTATATGGAGGTGAGAATGAAGGGCAAAATGCCGTAAGAGGGTTCCACCGTGGTGGCGGTGGGCGCCCAGACCTCACCCAGCAGGAACTCCTTCAGCCCGATGGTCCGGATGGCCGGCAGGCCGGAGACAATCAGATACACACTGATAAACAGCACGAAAGCCACGGCCACGATGCCGCAGAGCAAGAAGATCAGGTGCACCACCGCCTCCATACCGGCGCGGGCATTTTTCCTGCCGGCAGGGGCGGAGTTGGGCTTGCGCCGCACCGTCTGTTTGGGGGATTCCTGTCCGCGCTCACGCCGGACACTGGCGGCAAATACTCCGCCGGACAATTTGCGTTCCATTTCCATGTCAAACTCCTTTTTCACGGGAATAGCCTCCACCCTGACGTGGGCGGAGGCATCCCGGAGGGGGCACAATTCGTGATGTGTTGGTGACCGGTTTTCTTACTGGGCCACGGGCACCGCGCCGGCGTTCTTGATGAGGTCGTTGGCAGCGGTGGAAGTAGCAAAGTCGAAGAAGGCCTGGGCCTGAGCGCTCAGCTCGGTGCCGTCCTTGGTCACCAGGACGAAGGGACGCTGAATCTCATAGCTGCCGTCCAGAACGGTGTCCTCAGTGCAGGCAACGCCGCCCACAGTCAGAGCCTTGATGCCATCCTGGCCTTCCACAGCAGACAGGGAAGCATAGCCGATGGCGTTGGGGTTGCCCTTCACGGCCTCGATCACAGCGCCGGTGGAGGTCAGCTCCTGGGCCAGTACGCAGGTGTCCTCGGTGCCGGTGATGGACTCGAAGCCGTCCCGGGTGCCGGAACCAGCCTCACGGCCGATGCAGGAAATGGTGCCGGCGTCGCCGCCAACCTCGCTCCAGTCGGTGATGGCACCGGTGAAGATCTGGGCAATCTGGTCAACAGTCAGGTCAGCGACCTTGCTGTCGGCGTTGACAATGATGGCGATACCATCCAGAGCCACGGTGGTGCCCACCAGGCCGGCAGAGGTCTCCTCGTCCTTCAGAGCGCGGGAGCTCAGGCCGATATCGCAGGTGCCGTTCTTCACAGACTCGATGCCGGTACCGGAACCGGTGGCATCATAGGTGACAGTCACGCCCGGGTTATCCGTCATGAACTGCTCGCTCAGAGCGCCGATCACGCTCTCCATAGAAGTGGAACCATTGGTAGAAACAGAGCCGCTCAGCTCGGTCTGGGTATTCTGATCATCGGTGGAAGCGCCGTCATCGGTGGCAGCATCATTGCTGCCGCAGCCGGCCAGCAGGGACATGACCATCGTCAGGCTCAGCAAAGTTGCAAATACTTTTTTCATCGAAATAATCTCCTTTTTGTTATATGTCTGGTGCTTTGTGCCACGGTCATAGTATAGACAGCCGCAAGTAAAATCCGTCACCACGCGATTGTTAAGTCCATGTAAAATCATATTTTTTCTTGTTAAATCCGGAAAATTCCGGCTCCGCAGGGTATCTGCCGACATCCCGCCTTGATTTTGTGGGGTCCGCCTGCTAGAATAAAGAAGATTTTGTAAAATAGACGCATCAGGAGGCTGCACCCATGAATCCCATTCTTTCCCTGCTCACCGATGTGACGGTGGACGGCTTTGCACTTTGGATCGTGCTGCTGATCTGCGTCGGCGTGTTCCTTGGCTCCTTTATGGATGCCATCGCCGGCGGAGGCGGCATCATCACCGTCCCCACCTACCTTATCGCCTTTTCTCGTCTGCCGGCCTATTACGCCCTGGGAACCAACAAGCTCTCCTCCGGCATCGGCACCGTGTTCTCCACTGCCCGCTTCATTAAAAACGGTCTGGTAGACTGGAAACTCTTTACCCCCGCTGTGGCTCTGGCACTGATGGGATCGGTGGCAGGCACCTGGCTCCAGCATCATACGCCGGACGTAGTCCTGAAATATCTGCTGCTGGCGGTGCTGCCGGTGGTGGCTTTCGTTACCCTGCGCAACCGCAGCTGGCCGGACCAGCCCGGCGAGATGGATTTCCATGTCCGGGCTGCAATTGTCTGGATTGCGTCGTTTATCATCGGTGGATATGACGGCTATTACGGTCCCGGCACGGGGACATTTTTGATGCTGGTCTTCATCCGTCTTGGAAAGATGGACACCCGGCACGCCGCCGGCGGTGTAAAGGTCATCAACTTGGCTTCCAATCTGGGCAGTCTCTTTACCGCGTTGGCCGGCGGCTATGTCTATATCGGTGTGGGGCTCATCTCGGCCGCCGCAGCCATTGCCGGCCACTACCTGGGTGCGGGCCTGGCCATCAAAAACGGCAGCCGCATCGTCCGCCCCACAGTCATCGTCGTACTGCTGCTGCTGGCCGTAAAAGTCGGCAGTGAGCTGCTGTTTCCAGAATTCTGGAATTAAGGAGGTTTTTCTGTGAACACGCAAAAAAAATCCATCGGTATTCTGGGCGGCATGGGGCCGCTGGCCACTGCGGATCTTTTCCGAAAGATCGTTACCCTCACCGATGCTGCCCGGGACAATGACCACATCCGTATTTACATTGATGACAACGCCTCTATCCCGGACCGGACAGCGGCCATTCTGGAGGACGGTCCCTCCCCGCTGCCGGCCATGACTGACTCTCTGCGGAAACTGGAGGTCTGCGGAGCCGACTGTTTGATCATGCCCTGCAACACCGCTCACTACTTCCTGCCCCAGCTGCAGTCGCTGACGAAGGTGCCCTTCCTCAGCATGCTCCAGGCCACTGCCGCGGCATGCCGGGCGCAGTTCCCCAATGATACTGCCGCCGTGCTGGCCACCCGGGGCACCCTGAAGGCCGGTCTCTACCAGCAGGCTCTGACGGATGCCGGCGTCTCCTTTTTGATTCCGGAAGATGACGAGCAGGACGCCCTGATGCGGGTCATCTATGACGGCGTCAAGGCAGGACGGGGACCGGAAACCTATGGGGCAGATCTGGAAGCCGTGGTGGATGCGCTGCGCCGCCGGGGTGCCGGATACTTTATTTTGGGCTGTACGGAGCTCCCATTGGCGGCGGAGCAGATGGGTCTCACAGCCCCCACCGTGGACCCCACTGTGGAACTGGCCAAAGCCGCCATCCGTTTTTGCGGCTATTGTGTCCGAAAATGACGGCAGAAAAGCCTCTGATTTGGCAGATTTGTTAAATCAGAGGCTTTATTTTGTCGAGACCTTTATGAGAACCTACGCTTTTTTGCGCTTGCCTTTACACAATCTTCAATTTTGGCTATAATGTGAACAAAGAGACAGTGCATGAAGACTGTCTGTTCTTTTCAAGAGAGATCTGAGAGAAATTGAGAGAGGTGTTTTGAATGAAGAAAAAACTGTCCCTCCCCGTGCAGATTTTCATTGCACTGCTGCTGGGCATCGTAGTGGGCCTGATCTGCTACTTTGCCGGACTAGGAGACTTCACCGCCAATTACCTGAAGCCTTTTGGTGATATTTTCGTCAACCTGCTGAAGTTCATCGTAGTTCCCGTGGTGCTGTTCTCCATGATCGACGGCATCATCTCTATGGGTGATATGCGGAAAGTAGGCTCTGTTGCCTGGAAGACCATTGTCTACTTCATGTGCACCACCGCCATTGCCTGCGTGATCGGTCTGATCCTGGCCAACCTCTTCAACGGCGCAGGACTCTTTCCCACCCTCTCCACCGAGGGCGTCACCTATGAGGCCAGCGAATTCGGCGGCTTCATGAGCGTGCTGGTGAGCATTTTCCCCTCCAACATGTGGGTGTCCTTCACGGAGGCCAACATGCTGCAGGTCATTGTCATTGCCCTGTTCTTCGGCGGCGCCATTCTGGCCGCTGGTGAGAAGGCAAAGCTGTGCCGGGATATTGTCACCTCCTTCTACGCTGTCATCGAGCGGCTGATGGCCTTCATCATCAGCCTGAGCCCCATCGGCGTGTTCACTTATATGTCCTGGGTGGTGGCCACCCAGGGCGTCGAGATCCTGGGCTCTCTGGCGCTGGTGATCCTGTGCGCCTATATCGGCTACGTGGTCCACGCGGTCGTGGTGTACTCCTCTGCCGTTCGGGTCTTTGCCGGCATCAGCCCTCTGCGGTTCTTCAAGGGCGCTTCCGCGGCCATGATGTTCGCCTTCAGCACCACCTCCTCTGCCGCCACCATTCCCGTTTCCAAGGAGTGTGCGGATGAGATGGGCGCCGATCAGGATGTGGCTGCTTTCGTGCTGCCTCTGGGCGCCACCATCAACATGGACGGCACCGCCATCTATCAGTGTGTGGCTACCATTTTCCTGGCCACCTGCGCCGGCATGCACCTGGGGCTTGGGCAGATGGTGACCATTGTCATCACCGCCACCCTGGCCTCCATCGGCACCGCCGGTACTCCCGGCGCCGGCATGGTCATGCTGACCATGGTGCTCACCGCCCTGAACATCCCCGTGGACTATATCGGCCTGATCGTGGCTGTGGACCGGCTCTTCGACATGGGCCGCACCTGCATGAACGTCACCGGCGATATCTCCTGCACGCTGTGCGTTTCCAAGTGGGAAGGCAAGCTGGTCAAGAAAAACTAAAGGCGGGTCCTTCGACTGCCGGCGGCCGTATCCGAAATGGGTACGGCCGCTTTTCATCTTTCTGCTTCCATCTGCGAATCGCTGCACGGGCCGCTTCTTTTCCCCATGCGCATATTGCCAAGGAAGTGCGGACTTTCCAGCGGGAAACTTCGTGCATCATTTCCTTTGCGTCTTTCTGAATTTTCGCGTATGATGAACTTAAACGCGCAGTGCCTGACACGTAAGTCCAGTTGCACTGCGCGTTCTTTCTATTTGCTGAAAGGAGCCGTGCCAAATGCCAAAGAACAAATTTCAGGAAGTGGTCTTCACCATACTGATGTGCTTTTTTATGGTGCTGGCCATGGAGCTTTACAACGCCTCTTTGCTGCGGGGCGGGCTCTCCGGTGCGTGTGTACCCCAGGCCCTGTCGGAGATGCGCTTTATGCTGCCGCTGTGCTTTGTCACCAGCTTCTTTCTGATGGATCCTCTGGCGCAGAAAATCGCCTTTTCCCAGGTCACTCCTGGCTTGGATCACCCGCTTTTTGTAACGCTGGTCCGTGCCGGTGTCACAGTATGCCTGATGTGCCCCTCCATGAGCTTCTGGGCCACGCTGATCTTCCATGGCGTCAGCTGGTCCTTCCCCGCCCAGTGGCTCCAAACCGTGGCCTGTAACTTCCCTATGGCGCTTTGCTGGCAGGTTTTCTTCTGCGGTCCTCTGGTCCGGCGGATCTTCCGTGCTCTGTTTCATCCCGAAGCCGCTCCCGCCTGCCCTGCGGAGAAGGAACAGCCCCATACCTGACCTGAGAGGATATTTAAAAACGCCTGCAGCCGGTTCTCCCGGCGCAGGCGTTTTTTTCCAGAATGTACGGCATCAATATTTTATTAAGCATTGAACCATTTTCTTGACAGGATTCCCTTCTTTCTTTATTATGTAATAGGCAAATTGTGCGGAATAACTCACGACCCGATGATTGCGAGCTATTCCGCTTTTTTTGCGGAGATTTCCGCTTTCCACATCCCGATATAACTTCATCCACAAAGGAGACGATCAACCATGGACATCACTCATTTTCTAAGTCTGCTGGGCGGTCTGGCGCTGTTTCTTTACGGTATGCAGATGATGAGCACCGGACTGGAGGCGGCGGCAGGCAACCGCATGAAGCAGATTCTGGAGAAATTGACCGCGAACCGCTTTCTCGGCGTAGCTGTGGGTGCGGGCATTACTGCGGTCATCCAGTCCTCCTCCGCAACCACCGTCATGGTGGTGGGCTTTGTCAACTCCGGCATGATGACGCTGCGGCAGGCCGTCTGGATCATCATGGGCGCCAACATCGGCACTACCATCACCGGACAGCTGATTGCGCTGGACGTGGGCGCGATGGCGCCGCTGTTTGCCTTTATCGGCGTGGCGATGGTGGTATTTTTGAAAAAGGCCGTTTTCCACCACTACGGGCAGATCATCGCAGGCCTTGGCATCCTCTTTTTGGGCATGGACATGATGAGCTCTTCCATGTTGCCCCTGCGGGAGTCGGAGGCCTTTATCAGCCTGATGACCCGGTTCAGCAATCCGCTGCTGGGCATTTTGGCCGGTGCGCTGTTTACCGCCATCATCCAGTCCTCCTCCGCCTCTGTCGGCATTTTGCAGGCGCTGGCGGGCAGCGGTCTGATCAGCCTCTCCAGCGCGGTTTATGTCCTTTTTGGTCAAAATATCGGCACCTGCATCACCGCTGTGCTGGCCTCCATCGGTACCAGCCGCAACGCCAAGCGCACCACCATCATCCATCTGCTGTTCAACATCATCGGCACTGTGCTCTTTACCACCATCTGCATGTTCTTCCCGCTGACGGATCTGGTGGAGAGCTTCACCCCCAGCAATCCGGCGGCCCAGATCGCCAATATGCACACGCTCTTCAACATCACCACCACGATCCTGCTGCTGCCCCTGGGCAATCAGCTGGCGGCCATTGCCACCCGCATCCTGCCGGAGCGGGCCTATGAGGACAGCCAGACCCAGAAGCTGCTCTACATCAAGCCGCTGGACACCCTGCCGGATTCCAAGATGGGCAACTCCGCCATTGCCGTCAACAGCCTGCGCCAGGAGCTGAGCCGGATGGCGGGCATGGTGGAGCACAACGTGGACGAGAGCTTTCTCGCTGTGCTGGACGGCAAGGCAGAGCGGCTGCCCGGGGTGGAAAAGACGGAGGACTACGTGGACTATATCAATCGGGAGGTCACCAAATATATCTCCCGGGTCATCACCTATGAGAACAACGCCCGGGATTCCGCCCTCATCAGCGCGTATCTGAAGATCTCCAGCGATCTGGAGCGGATCAGCGACCACGCCATCAATATCTGCCAGTACACCCAGATCCTGGAGTCCCGGCAGCTGAACTTCTCTGAGGGCGCCCGCCGGGAGATCACCCAGATGCGGGAGATCAGCCTGAAGGCCATGACTCTGGTCAAGGACCTGGACGCCGTTTCTCTGGATGCTCTGACCCAGGTTTCCGCCCTGGAGCAGCGGATGGACGACATGACGGTGGATTTTCGCCAGCACCAGCTGGACCGGCTGCAAACCGGCACCTGCTCCGGCGAGACCTGCATCCTCTATTCCGAAATGCTGACGGACTTTGAACGCATCGGCGACCACATTCTCAACATCTGCCGGACGCTCACCTCCGCCTGCCAGCTGTAACTCCGGCTCTGACGCAAAACACCCGAGGCCCCCTGTATGGAGGACTCGGGTGTTTTTTTGCGGCAGTTGCACGCTGGCGTGCAACTATGGCACTGTCAAACTCTTTCTGGGGAGTGCAGCGGTGCCGGTCCTCCCCACCCCATCCGCCCACAAGTCCGCGCCGTCGCCGCCTGAACTTCCATTCTAAACAGATTGATTCTGAAACCGGAAAGGAGTTCTTATGCAGCAAACGGAAAACTATGCGCTGAATCAGTGGGACCCGGAGGACCGAATCCTGCGTACCAATTTCAACGCTGACAACGCGAAGATCGACGAGGCCATTGCGGCAGTGCGGGACGCCTGCCCCATGGCAAAGCTAGTGGACAAGATCATTTCCTCTGACACCGCGCAGGTGGACCTGGACCTGAGCGCCTTTGATTTGACCAAATACTATGAGCTGTTTTTCTACTTCACCAGCGGAACCGTGACCGTCGGAGACGCAGCCAGACAGGTGTCTGTGCGATGCAATGGGTTGAGCAGCGGCTACTGCGGTAAAGACGGGTATGGCTGGGCGTATCTCATGACATTCCCCTTGTTCGGGACCGATATGCCCGGCGCCTTCCGTGGGCAGATCCTGCTGGGCAGCGGTGCCCTGGTGGGGATCCAAGACAGCTGCAGATGGACAGACAGCAGTGATCTCCGCTATACTTCTCTGGGTAATAACTGCTGCACCCTGCGGCTCAGTGCCGCCAGTCTGCGGAAACTGAATTTTTACGTTAAGGAAGAAGACGGCCTGCTCGCCGCCAACAGCCGCATCACTCTGTATGGAGTTAAAAAATAATCTGTTAGCACAGCAAAAGACCCGCCCCAAAAGGGGCGGGTCTTTTGTGATCAAAACACGGATGTGTTTTTAATCAGATTAGGCGTTAGCCGCGCTGATAGTAGCCTGGGAATCAGCAGCGCCCATCACATAGGTGAGGGTAATGCTCTCGTTCAGAGCAGCAGCCTTCGCGCCAGTGGCAGCAGTGCCGCCGGTGACACCAGTCAGAGTGATGGTGTCGGCGCCGGAGAGAGCAGCGGTCTCGGTGGTGATGGTAACAGTCACGACCTCGTCCTTCTGAGCATACTCCTTGTCAACCTTAGCAGAGTACTTACCAGACCGACCGGAAGCCTCCAGAGTGGCGGGAGCGGTAACCTTGTAGTAGCCGGTCACGATGACAGAATTGTCAGCAACCTTATCGGTGCCATGAGAGGTCAGCTCAACGGGCTTACCGTTGACCATGAAGTAGGTCTCGGAAGCAGTCTTCAGGGAGTTCAGCTGAGTGGTAGCGTCCACCAGCTGATCCTTGCCGTTCACGGAAATCTTCACAGCAGCCTTAGCAGCATTCGTGGAAGAATCCCAAGTGTAGGTGGTCTTGTTGGCCATCTTGAAGGTGTAGGTAGCACCAACGCTGGAGATCTCCTCCACGGTGGAGTTCTCACGCTTCTCGATAGCAGCGATCACCATGTTGCGCACGTCAACAGCAGTGCTCTTGTCCAGCACGTTGGTGTAGACCAGAACAGAGTTGACAGTGTTGCCGCTGTAGCTGACGTTGTAGTCAGCAGCGTTGACGTTGGTCTGGGTATCGTCAGCCTTGGCGTTCTCGCAAGCGGTAACAGCCACGAAGACGATATCGCCATCCTCAACGTACACGTCAGCGGTCACGTCGCCCTTCTCGATAGCAGCGGTCAGACGAGACACAGAGGTGATGTCGTTGGAGTAGACGTCAGCCTTCTTGTCGGTGTTGTCGCGGGTATCGATCACGGTAGCATCGGCAGCGGAGGTAGCAACGAACTCAACAGAACCAGCCTTACCAGAAACGGTGGTGTTCTTGGTGGAGTCGAAGACCACGCCGGAAGCATAGCCGTCATCACCGCTCTCAACCTCGCCAGCAGTCAGAGCATAGCCGGTGCTGGTCTTCAGATCATAGATGCCGTCCTTATCGACGGTGTAGGTGTAGAAGCCCTGAGACTCCTTGTCCTCGATGGTAACAGTCTCGCTCTTCATGTCCTTCATGAAGTACAGCTCCACAGAGTAGCCGTCCTTCACAGAGGTCTTGGCATCGTCAGTCAGGTAGACAACGTCGTCCTTGTTGACAGCGCCATCCAGCTTGGTAGCC
>FR890856.1:0-1520 GCA_000436875.1 Oscillibacter sp. CAG:155
AGTAAAACGCCATCAGGGGACAAAAAAGCGGAGCGCATGGCAAACTGCCATACGCTCCACTGCTTTTATTGGATGGCCTCAGCTAACAATTGCGGTCCCGGAAGCAAGAATGAGACACGGTCACTTCCCCAAAACCTCGTGCCGGATATAGGTAAAAGCGGCGTCCTCACCCTCGTCCCGGAGCTTGATGAGCATGGTCTCCAGCAGCGCTGCGGTCTCCGGTGCGATCAGCAGGCGCTTTTTCATGGACCGCTGGAAGAAGAGATATGGGTCCGCCAGCTGGAAGTCCTTGCCCCGGTATACCCGGCTGGCGGCCAGTCGGTCGCAGAACATCTCCGCCACGTATTTTTTTGGCATCTCCACGCCGATGATGCCCTCGCCCCGGATGCTGTAATCCGTCCAGTACTCAAAGTGATGACGGTTGCGGCCCTTGTGGTGGAGCCAGGAGGCACTGTACCCCCGTTCCCGCCGCTGGGCGTCGTTAGGGCTGCGGTCCCCCTGGAAATATTTCACGCCCGCCCAGAACTCGATGGGGGAATACTTGGACAGGTCATGGGTCAGTCCCTGCCAGTAAAGACCCAGGCGGAAGCAGTACTTCCGCACCAGACGGCGGTGATGGCTGATGGTTTTCAAATGGCCCCAGAAGTGCAAGAGACGTCCCTCCGCTTTTTCAGATTCATGGTTCAGTATAGCACAGCAGCGCCAAAAAGACGAGAAAAATTTTCGCATGGAACCTGCCGGCCCGGCAGACACTAGGTGGGAGGTGGTCAAATGGAGGGTGCGTTGCTGGAGTGTCCCCGAGCGTGGGAGAGGCTGCTGCCGCCCGGTGTCCGCCGGGCGGAGACGGCGGCGGAGCTGGAAGGGCGGAACTGGGATCTGCTGGCTCTGACGGCGGGAGGATGCGTAGCGGTGGGAAAGCGGGTAGTCCGGTGCCGGATTTTGCTGCTGCCGGGGGACTGGGAGCGGCCTCTGCCCACGGGGCTGGCGGCAGAGGCTGTGGTCTCCTATGGCCTTTCCGCCCGGGACAGTCTGACGCTCTCCAGCCTGACGGAGCCGGTTTTGTGCGTGCAGCGCCAGCTGCCCCGACCAGATGGGACATGGATCGATCCCCAGGAGTTTTTGCTGCCGGTGCTGCCGGGGCCGGCAGAGGTACTGCTGCCCCTGCTGGGGGTGCGGCTGTTGCAGATCCCACTGGACCGGAATCCCTTCGCATGGTAAGCTGATGTAAACAGGAAGGAGTGTGGTCCATGGAGCTTCTGGCGGTGATCTTGATTCTGGGCGGAACGGCGGGCATTTGCTGGGTGCTCTACGGCCGGGGGAGCGGTCCCACCCGCTGCATCGGCTGCGGAAAGTGCGCGGCGGACGGCCGCTGTATCCTCACCGGAGAGCATTGGGGCGGAATCTCCGCTGAAAAAGACGAAAAAACCGGAAATCCCCGTTGACAATCCCATCGAAACAGGTATAATAAATTCGTTCGACAAACGCAGTGACAAAGCCAGCCCGGCGAAACCGGCCAGAGC
>FR890856.1:1597-15656 GCA_000436875.1 Oscillibacter sp. CAG:155
CAGCCACTTTGGAGCAGTCCGCGAAGAGCGGAACGGCCCATCCCCGTTACCGGATGACTGGAGATGCCCTCTCGGGAGGGCAGATCAGGGTGGTACCGTGGAGTTTATCCGCCCCTGACGCAGGTCAGGGGCGGTTTTTCTTTTCCGGGAACATCCGCCCGGTGCAGGAGCCGTTTGTCCAAACCCGTAAAACCATCCGGAAGGAAATGAATTTAGGAGGAAACACACTATGGCACATCCCTATCATGGACTCAACGAGCTGCGGGAGATGTTCCTGAGCTACTTTGAAAGCAAGGGTCATCTGCGTCTGCCCAGCTTTTCCCTGATCCCCCCGGCCAATGACAAGAGCCTGCTGCTCATCAACTCCGGCATGGCTCCCATGAAGACCTGGTTCACCCGGGAGGAGGAGCCCCCCCGGAACCGCGTCACCACCTGCCAGAAGTGCATCCGCACCGGCGACATCGAGAACATCGGCAAGACCGACCGCCACGGCACCTACTTTGAGATGCTGGGAAACTTCTCCTTTGGGGACTATTTCAAGAAGGAGGCCATCCCCTTCTGCTGGGAGTTCCTCACCAAGGTGGTAGGCCTGGAGGAGGACCGGCTGTACCCCTCCATCTACCTGGACGACGATGAGGCCTTTGAGATCTGGAACAAGGACATCGGCATCCCCGCCGAGCGGATCTTCCGCTTCGGCAAGGAGGACAACTTCTGGGAGCACGGTGCCGGTCCCTGCGGTCCCTGCTCCGAGGTGTACTATGACCGCGGCGAGGAGCACGGCTGCGGCAAGCCCACCTGCACAGTAGGCTGCGACTGCGACCGGTATATCGAGGTGTGGAACAACGTCTTCTCCCAGTTCGTCAACGACGGCGAGGGCCACTACACCGAGATGCTCAACAAGAACATCGATACCGGCATGGGTCTGGAGCGTCTGGCCTGCGTGTGCCAGAACGTCAACTCCCTCTTTGACGTGGACACCGTCATGAACATCACCCACAAGGTCAGCGAGATCACCGGTGCTCACTACGGCGAGAGCCACAAGACGGACGTGAGCCTGCGGGTCATCACCGACCACATTCGCTCCTCCGTCATGATGATCTGCGACGGCATCCTGCCCTCCAACGAGGGCCGGGGCTACGTACTGCGCCGTCTGCTGCGCCGGGCTGCCCGTCACGGAAAGCTCCTGGGTGTGGAGCGTCCCTTCCTCCATGAGGTGGTGGACACCGTGATCCATGAAAACGAGTGTGCCTATCCCGATCTGCGGGAGAAGCAGGCCTATATCACCAAGGTCATCCGCACCGAGGAGGAGAACTTCGCCCGCACCATCGACGGCGGCATGAAGATCTACGACGAAATGCTCTCCGCCCACAAGGCGGCAGGGGAGACGGTGTTCTCCGGTGCCGACGCCTTCAAGCTCTATGATACCTACGGCTTCCCCGTGGATCTGACGGCGGAGATGGCGGAAGAGGCTGGCATGAGCGTGGACCGTGAGGGCTTCGACAAGCTCATGGAAGAGCAGCGCGTCCGGGCCCGGAAGGCCCGTGAGGCGCTGGGCGATCTGGGCTGGGCCGGCATCGAGTTTGGCTCCGACATGCCCGCCACCGAGTTTGTGGGCTATACCTCCAACGAGATTGCGGATGCCAAGGTACTGGCTATTGTGGTGGACGGCGAGCTGCGGGACGCCATCGTCTCCGGCGCTGAGGCCACGGTAGTACTGGACAAGACTCCCTTCTACGCGGAGATGGGCGGCCAGGTGGCCGACCACGGCGTCATCACTGCCGACGGCTGCACCTTCACCGTACGGGATGTGCAGAAGAACAAGGGCGGCAAGTTCCTCCACACCGGTGTGCTGGAAAGCGGCGAGCTTAAGGTGGGCGACACCGTTTCCGCCTCCATCGATGTGGAGCGCCGCAAGGCCATCATGCGTGCCCACAGCGCCACCCATCTGCTGGATGCGGCGCTGAAGAAGGTGCTGGGCGACCATGTCCATCAGGCCGGCTCTCTGGTAGAGCCCGACCGGCTGCGTTTTGACTTCACCCACTTCGAGGCTATCACCCCCGACCAGCTCAGCGAGATCGACCACATGGTCAACGACGCCATCCTGGAGGGTTATCCCGTTGTCACCGAGGTGCTGCCTATTGAGGAAGCCAGAAAGAAGGGTGCTATCGCCATGTTCGGTGAGAAGTACGGCGAAACCGTCCGCGTGGTGGAGATGGGAGACTTCTCCATGGAGTTCTGCGGCGGTACCCATCTGGACAACACCGCCAAGGTCGGCTCCTTCCGCATCAAGTCCGAGTCCTCCATTGCCTCCGGCGTGCGGCGGATCGAGGCAACCGTGGGCAAGCTGACCCTGGAGACCGTCAACCGCAATCAGGAGATGCTCTTCCATGTGGCCCAGATGCTCAAGACCAATCCCGGTGAGCTGGAGACCAAGATCTCTCAGCAGCTCACCGAGATGAAGGAGCTGCGTCACGCGGTGGAGAAGTTCAAGGCTGAGGCGTCCCTGGGCGAGGCCCGGCAGTTCCTGATGTCCGCCAAGGATGTCAAGGGCCTGAAGGTCCTCACCGCCACCCGCAACGGCATGGATGCCAACGGCCTGCGGCAGATGGGCGACTTCCTCCGGGACAAGGAGCCCAACGTGGTGGCTGTGCTGGCCTCTGTCAACGGCGAGAAGATCAGCTTCCTGGCTGTGTGCGGCAAGGAGGCCGTGGCCCGGGGCATCAAGGCCGGCGAGCTGGTCAAGACCGTCTGCGCCGTCTGCGGCGGCAAGGGCGGCGGCAAGCCCGACAGCGCCATGGGCGGCGGCAGCGACCTTCTGAAGCTGGACGACGCGCTGGCCAGCGTGGACGATTTCGTCTCCGCCAAGCTGGGGTGAGCCATGGCAAAGCAGAGCGTAGCGCAGTTCGAGCACCGGCATACCCATGACCGGAAGTTTTTGCGGAGCTTTTACTGGCACTCCCTATCCCTCTCTCCGGTTTATATGGTGGTGTGGGCAGGCCTGTTCGTCCTGGGCATGGTGTTTGCAGTGCAGACCATCCGGGAGGGTTCCCGGGGGACAGGACTGCTCTGCGGCGTCGCCGCGCTGGTGTGTCTGGTACGGGGCTTTATCGCCGGCTGGGTCCGCCTGCTGCGGGAATACAACGGAATGGTCAAGGAATACGGCAAGGACGGCTGGGAATCGGTGATGCGCTTCGGCGACAAAATCGAGATGCTGGACGACGGCCGTTCCACCGCAGAAGTTGAATGGAGTGACTGCCGCAAGCTGGAGGACCAGGGAGCCTGGCTGTGCCTGGAATTCCGGGACGGCCTGGGATCTCTCTTTCTGCGCAAGTCTGATTTTTCCAAGGGGACAGCTGCGGAATTCTGTGCTTGGCTTGCCCAGGAGCACCCCGAAATCAAGCAGAGCGTGAAGAACTAAACTGCCTCTGCCTGACTACTGCGGCAAGGAGGAGAAGAAATGCTTCCCAAGGACCCTTATATTCTTTTAAGCGTTGTCAACGCCAGGCTCCGGGATCAGTACACAGATCTTGCGGACCTGTGCGCCAGCCTGGACGCGGATGAGGATACCCTGCGCCAAACCCTGGCAGGGGTTGACTATCATTACGATCCGGTCCATAATCAGTTTATCTAAACCTGTGGTAAAGGAGGTTTTTGAAATGTCTGATTGCTTGTTCTGCAACATCATTGCAGGGGAGATCCCCAGCAGCAAGGTGTATGAGGATGATGTCTGCTTTGCCTTCAACGACATTGCTCCCCAGGCGCCTACCCATTTTCTGGTGATCCCCAAGGCCCATATCCAGTCCGTCTCCGAGATCAACGGAGAGAACAGCAACGTGGTGGCCCATATCTTTGAGGTCATCGCCAAGCTGGCGAAGGAACAGGGCATGGAGAGCTACCGCGTGGTCTCCAACATTGGTGAGCAGGCGGGGCAGAGTGTGCATCACCTGCACTTCCACGTGCTCTCCGGCCGGGACATGACCTGGCCTCCGGGCTGAGACGCTCCAAAAATGAAAAAACACCCCCGATGCGTTGATCCGCACCGGGGGTGTTTTCATCAAAAAGATTGCTTACGGGTCCAGCTCCACCATGACAGTGGGAGCGGTTCGGCAGGTGGCAAGGCTCACCGCCAGCAGCAAAATACCGCAGGTAACGGCGCCGGGGACCGTAGCGCCCAAACCAAAGGGCTGGCCCGCCAGCTTCCAGCCCACGGTGACGAAGAAGCCGCCCAACATTCCGGCGATGATCCCGGCCTTGGTGGCCTTCTTCCAGTACAGCGCCGCCAGAGCAGGCAGGCCCGCCGCCGCCGCGTAAAATGCCCAGGCGAACATCAGCACGTCGTAGGCGCTCTTGATATACAGAGCGATGACCAGTGCCCCAAGGGCCAGGACCACAGAGGCGATGCGGGAGAAGAGGATCTCATGCTTCTCGCTCATCTGGGGGTGGAAGGTCTTTCCCAGGTCGCTGACTACTGTCTGGACGGACACCAGCAGGTAGCTGTCCGCAGTGCTCATCATCACGGACAAAATACCGGAGAGGGCAAGCCCGGTGAGGCCCGGCGGCAGGATCTTGATGGCCAGCGCCGGAATCACCGCGTCGGCGGTGCCGAACTCCTCCACCACGTTGGGCAGAATCTGCTGTGCGGCCAGACCCATCAAAAAGAGGAGGGCAATGGTCACTGCGTATACAGACGTCCCCCAGAACATTCCCTTCCGGGCGGCCTTTGGTGTCTTGGCGGCAAAAGCCCGCTGCCACATCTCTGCACCGGCCATGGTAAAGACCAGATAGGTGACGATATCGCCCAGAATCTCTCCGTCGATGTGAGGGGTGATGTAGCTCTTGTCCAGATTGGCCCAAAAATTGCCGAAACCTCCCAGGAACTCCAGACTGGCGGTGGGAATCATGAGATAGACAAAAATGATGAGCATGAAAAACTGCACCACATCTGTATACACCACGCCGAACAGGCCGGAGGCAGCCGTGTAGATGATAAAAATGGCGGTGGCGATCAGCGCGCCCATCTCGTAGCTGATGCCGATCTGCCCACCCAAAAGCTTGATGATGGTGGCGGTGGCGGTGACCTGAGCGGCAACGGTGCCCACCATGGCAAAGGCCACCATGGCGGCCAGGATGCACTTGGCACCCTTGCCGAAGCGGTATTCAAACAGCGCCGGAATGGATTCGATTCCATACCGTTCGCCTACCCGCTGGATGCGGCCGGCAAAGCCGGAGAAGATAAACATGCCCAGAAGGTAGGGAAGGGCAGTAGCTACGGCGGCAAAGCCTGTCGTATAGGCGATGCCGGCCCGGCCCATCATGGCGCTGCCGCCGATGATAGTGGCACATACCGTAGCAGCCAGCACCACGGGCCCCAGGGTGCGGCCCGCCACATAGTAATCATCGGTATTGTTGATCCGCTTGACGAACCAGACGCCCACGCCCAGCATGAACAGAAGATACGCCGCGATCACCAGCAGATCCAGAGTGGTCACTTCAATCATGGAGAACACTTCCTTTCCAAACGGGATTTTCTGTGCCGCCCGCGTTTCTCAACTGTGTCCGCGGGTGAAACGATTAACTTAAGTATAGCAATTTTACTGGTTTTTTGTCAAATTTTAGACATGATTTTATACAAATATACAACTGGAGCTTTTCAAATCTGTAAGAAGCGGAAAAGGTCGTCCTTTGCACCCTTGTTTTTGGCATGGATTCTGGTAAAATAAGAATAAAGTGAACCAAACGGTTTACTTTCTGCATATAAACGCAACCAAATGGTAACCTTTTCGAGAGGTGATTTGGTTGTATCTGCGGAGGGTGTACGATCTGCGGGAGGATCACGATGATACGCAAAAGGCGGTGGCGGAATATTTGGGAATCCAGCCCAATGTATACCGCCGGTATGAAAAGGGACTTCGGAATTTCCCGATTGATATTTTGGTAAAGCTGGCCGATTACTATCACGTCAGCACCGACTATCTGCTTGGCCGGACCGATGATCCCACACCGCCGCCAAAAAGCAAATGAGAAAGCTGGCCTGTTTTGCGGGGTCCTTTTCCCTGGGTATTTTTCTCGCCCAGTATCTGCTGCCCGTCTCCTGGCTGCTGCCGGGAGCGGGGGCGTGCTTTGCTGCGGCCTGCGGAGCATTGCTGCTGCCGGAACGCTGGCGCAGGCGGGTGCTTCTGGCCGGCGTGGGTCTGGCACTGGCGCTGGGGTGGAACTGGCTGTATGTACGGGAGGTTCAATCCCCTATGGAGGCGCTGGCAGGACAGCAGCGGCAGGTGACCATGACAGTGTGCGCCTATCCCTCCGCCACGGATTACGGTGCCAAGGCCACCGTCCGGATTGACGGCTTGCCCTGGGGAAAGGCCGTTTACTATGGGGACGAAACGCTGCTGGAACTGCGCCCGGGCCAGACCGTCGCAGATACGGTGCTGCTGCGCAGCGCCGGGAATATCCGGGATGACGACGTCACCACCTTTACCTCCAAGGGAATTTTTCTAATGGCCGTGTCGCGGGGAACACCGGAGACCGGCGCAGGCAGCGTTGGTTCTCCCCGCTGGTGGCCAGCGGAGCTGGGACGGGCCATGCAGCTTCGGATCGCCCAGCTCTTTACCGGGGACACTGCCGCTTTTCTCACTGCCATTTTAACCGGGGATCGTAGCGGGCTCTCCGTGCAGGCGGATTCAGACCTCTCGGAAGCCGGACTCAGCCATATTCTGGCGGTCTCCGGCATGCACTGCATGTTTCTGCTCCGAATGATTCAGGATGTTACGGGAAAGCACCGCCGCCGGCTAGTGGCCGGGTGGGGGATTCCCGTGCTGGCATTTTATGCCCTGCTCACCGGCGGCAGCCCCTCTGTGGTACGGGCCTGTGTGATGGTGATTTTCTATCTGACGGCGCCCTTGTTCGGGCGGGAGAGCGATGGCCCTACCGCGCTGACATCGGCACTCTTTTGTATTTTACTGGTCAATCCCTTTGCCGCGGCATCTATCAGCTTGCAGCTCTCCTTCGGGGCCATGGCAGGGCTTTTGTGGGTGAGCAGCCGGCTGTACCGGATGCTGTCTGAGAAGAAAAAACATGGGAAGGTGTTTTGCTTTACAGTATCCAGCTTTTCGGCGTCTATTGGTGCGTTGATTTTCACGTGGCCTCTGGCGGCATACTACTTTGGAACATTGGTGCTGGTATCCCCGCTGAGTAATCTGCTCTGCCTTTGGGCAGCCAGCGGGATCTTCCTGACGGGCCTTTTGTCTCTGGGTGTGAGTGTGATCTGGCTGCCGCTGGGCACGCTCATCGGGTTGGTGCCCCGGCTGCTCATCGCGTACCTGCTCCGGGCCGCCCATATGCTGGCATCGCTGCCGCATCACGCACTGTCCATGGATAACCGGTATCTGTGGCTGTGGCTGGCGTTTGCCTATATCCTGTTTGCCGCTGCGTATCTGGGAAGGGGCGGAAAGCGGCGCAGATCTGTCCTGGCGGCGGTTTTGGCAGCGGTGACACTGGGGGCGTCCATCCGTCTGTGGGTGGGGCGCTATGAGGATGGCCGCCTCCATATCCTGGCGCTGGATGTGGGGCAGGGGGCCAGCACACTTCTGTGCGACGGCGGAGCCTTCGCACTGGTGGACTGCGGCAGCTCCAACAGCTGGTACAGCGCCGGAGACATCGCGGCCAACCGACTCAGGAGTATGGGGTGCGACCGGCTGGACACGTTGGTTCTGACCCATTACGATACCGACCATGTCAACGGCGTGGAGGAGCTGATGACGCTGCTGCCGGTGGAAACCCTGCTGGTGCCGGACACCGCGGACGACACAGGAGTGCGGGAGAGCGTGCTCCTTGCGGCTGCGGCCCACGGAACGGCCGTGAAGATGGTGACGGATGTACACACCATCTCTATGGGAGAAAGCACGCTGCGGCTCTATCCCGTAGCCGGCGGAGAAACGGACAACGACAGCGGCCTTGCGTTGCTGTGCAGCCGGGAAGAACACGATCTTCTGATTACCGGCGATATGGACGCCGCCGGAGAACGGCGGCTGCTGGAGACCTGGGAACTTCCGGACATCGATATTCTGGAGGTGGGGCACCACGGCTCCGCGTCCTCCACCTGCGAGGATCTGCTGGACGCACTGCGGCCGGAGACGGCCATCATCAGCGTGGGCAGCGGCAACAGCTACGGGCACCCTGCCGATGAGACACTGCGGCGGCTCCGGAAGGTCGGAGCGGATATCTACCGCACAGATCTGCAGGGGACCATCGAACTGACTTTGAATTGAGGAACGGACACATGGCATATATCAAAAAAAACGCAAAAACCAATGAGGCATTTCAAAAGCTCAAGGCGGACCTCTCCGCCGGAACGCCGGGCTGCGCCTACATCTTTTACGGAGAGGAGAGCTATCTCCGGGAGTACTACCTGGGGGAGCTGCGGAAAAAGCTGGTCCCCGCCGGGTTCGAGGAATTCAACTATCACCGGCTGGAGGGAAAGGATCTGACGGTCCAATCCCTGGGAGAGATGGCGGAGGCCATGCCCATGATGTCGGAGCGGACGCTGATCGTAGTGACGGACTGGGACCTTTACAAACTGGGGGAGGAGCAGCGGGAAAAACTGATTTCCTTCCTGGACGACATCCCACCTTACTGCTGCGTGGTATTCGTGTATGACACGGTGGAATATAAACCCAACCGGACCCTCAAGAAGCTGACAAAGGCCATTGCAGACCATGTGCAGGCGGTGGAGTTCCGGGCGGCGGAGAACAGCGACCTCATCGCCTGGATTGCCCGGCGGTTCCGGGCACTGGGGAAGGATATCGACCGCCAGACGGCGGAGTACCTGATCTTCACCTGCGGCGGACTGATGACGGGGCTCGTGCCGGAGATCACCAAGATCGGCACCTACGCCAAGGGCAAAATCATCACACAGAAGGACATCGACGCAGTGGCAGACCCGGTCCTCTCGGCGGAGGTGTTCCGCCTTTCCGACGCCGTGGTCCAGGGAAATTATGACCGGGCGGCCCAGATTCTGGGAGACCTTCTGAAGATGCAGACGGAGCCCATTGTCATCCTGGCAGCCCTGGGCAGCCAGCTCCGCCGGATTTACACCGCCCGCATGGCCATCGACAGCGGAAAGGACAAATACTGGCTCATGGAGCTCTGGGAGATGAAGTCCGACTACCCGGCAAAACTGCTGCTCCAGGCGGCGAAAAAGACCAACGCCGCCTGGTGCGGCGACGCGGTGACTATGTGCCAGGTGCTGGACCGGCGGATGAAGAGCGAAAAGGGCATCGACCCGGCAGGCGAGCTGAAGCTGCTGCTGGTGCGGCTGGGAGCGGGACGGCGATGAAGAAGATCAAGGAAGTCATCGTGGTGGAGGGCCGCTACGACAAAAATACCCTCTCCCAGGTGGTAGACGCTACCGTTGTCACCCTGGGAGGCTTTGCGGTGTTCAACGACCGGGAGAAGCTGGCCTTTCTCCGCCGTCTGGCACTGGAGCGGGGCCTCATCGTGCTGACCGACAGCGACGGCGCCGGCTTTGTGATCCGCAATTACCTCAAGGGCGCGCTGCCCCGGGATCGGGTCAAGCAGGCCTATATCCCGGACATCCACGGCAAGGAGCGTCGCAAGCGGGCCCCCGGCAAGGAGGGCAAGCTGGGTGTGGAGGGGATGCGTCCCCAGGTTCTGCTGGAATCTCTCCGCCGGGCGGGGGCCACGTTTCTGGATGAGGCGGATCAGCCTGCCGCTGGGAAGGAGCCCATCACAAAGGCGGACCTGTTCGCCCTGGGACTCACCGGCGGCACCGGCAGCGCCGCCCGGCGGCAGGTCCTGCTGCGGCATCTGGATCTGCCGGAGCACCTGACGCCCAACGCTTTGCTGGAGGCGCTGAACCTGCTCTATACCCGGGAAACGTTTATGCAGACTGCCCAGACGCTCTTTTCCGGGGAAAACGCATAATCATACAAACATTTGTATGATTCGACAAAATTTATGTATTTTAACAGCATAAATTGGAAGAACAATCCATTACCCGCCAAAATTCGACAAATTCCGCGCAAGACCCGTGCTACCCTTACTCCTGAAAGAAATCCATGGGGGAGGGGTTTCGCTTGCGGAGAATTTTTGTTGGGGACGCCGCTTGCGGCCAAAAGTTGATCCGCTATTATTTATTGGAACACGAGATTGCCGGGCGGACATGCTACGGCATCCAGGTGGAAACCGGCGGGGAGAAAGCTGTGATCCCATGCATCACGCCGTCACAGGTCGCCGTGCTGGCACTGGCAGAGCGGCTGATCCGGGGGTGTGTGACCCCGGTGACGGCCCGGGACGTGGTGGAGGACTGGCTGCTGACGTGAGTCCGGATTGTCCCTTGCAATTTTCAGGCGGATTCTGTATAATAAAATTCTGCTTTTGAGAATGCTGTATTGGGAGGACTGACACGCATGGCAGATGAGAAGAAAACCGTGCAGGAGGAGCTGCCGGAGAGCCGGAACTTCATCCACGCTTTTATCGAGGAGGATATCGCCCCCGGCGGACAGTTTGAGGGCATGACCGTCCACACCCGTTTCCCGCCGGAGCCCAACGGCTATCTGCATATCGGCCACTGCAAGGCACTGTGCATCGACTTCGGCACCGCCGAAAAGTTCGGCGGACTGTGCAACCTGCGGATGGACGACACCAATCCCGCCAAGGAGGACACGGAGTACGTGGACGCCATCCAGGAGGATATCCACTGGCTGGGCTTTGACTGGGGTGACCGCTTTTTCTACGGGTCCGACTATTTTGAGCAGGACTACCAGTTTGCCGTGGAACTGATCAAGAAGGGCCTTGCCTATGTCTGCGAGCTCAGCCCTGAAGAGTTCAAAGCCAACCGGGGCGACGTGGGCGTACCCGCCGTCAGCCCGTACCGGGACCGGCCCATCGAGGAGAGCCTGGACCTCTTTGAGCGTATGCGCAACGGCGAATTCCCGGAGGGGTCCAAGACCCTGCGGGCCAAGATTGACCTGGCCTCCGGCAACTTCAACCTGCGGGACCCGGTCATCTACCGCATCCGCTATATCCATCATCACCGGCAGGGGGACAAGTGGTGCATCTTCCCAATGTACGACTTCGCCCATCCCATTCAGGACGCCCTGGAGGGCATCACCCACTCTCTGTGCTCTCTGGAATATGAGGAGCACCGTCCCCTGTACGACTGGGTGGTCAGCAATATCTCCATTCCGTACCACAAGCCCCGCCAGATCGAGTTTGCCCGGCTGAATATCGACCACACCGTCATGAGCAAGCGCAAGCTCCGCCGCCTGGTGGAGGAGGGGCGGGTCTCCGGCTGGGACGATCCCCGGATGCCGACTCTGTGCGGCCTGCGCCGCCGGGGCTATACGCCCAAGTCCATCCGCAATTTCTGCGACCGTATCGGCGTTGCCAAGACGCCCTCCGTCATTGAATACTCCTTCCTGGAGCACTGCCTGCGGGAGGATCTCAATGAGACCGCCCAGCGGGTGATGGCGGTGCTGCACCCGGTGAAGCTGACCATCACCAACTACCCCGAGGGCCAGAGCGAGACGGTCACCGTGGAGAACAATCCTGTGGACCCCACCGCCGGTACCCGGGAAGTCACGTTTTCCCGTCACCTGTGGGTGGAGGCAGACGATTTCCTGGAGACGCCGGTGCCCAAGTACAAGCGTCTCTTCCCGGGCGGTCCCGAGTGCCGCCTCAAGGGTGCCTATCTCATCACCTGCACCGGCTGCGTGAAGGACGATGACGGCAATGTGACGGAGATCCTGGCGGAGTACGACCCCGAGAGCCGGGGCGGCGATCCTGCCGACGGCCGGAAGGTCAAAGGTGCCACACTGCACTGGGTGGATGCCGCCACTGCCGTGGACGCCGAGGTCCGTCTCTACGACAACCTCTTCTCCGATCCCAGTCCCGATGCGGCGGACAAGGATTTCATCGCCTGCCTGAATCCGGATTCCCTGCAGGTCCTCACAGGCTGCAAGGTGGAGGCCGGTCTGGCCAATGCCACCGCGCCCGCAAACTTCCAGTTCATGCGTCTGGGCTATTTCTGCCTGGACAACAAGGACGCGAAGCCCGGTCACTTGGTATTCAACCGGAGCGTCAGCCTGAAGGACAGCTTTAAGAAATAAGAAAAAGCGGAGTGCTGTGCGCTCCGCTTTTTTCTTCTCCGCAGTTTGCTTTTGCGGCATGATTTGCCGCGCTCAGATCTCGATCTTCCGATCCAGGCGGTAGAAGGTGAAAATACCGGTCCCCAGCAGGGTACCGTCCTGATTGGTAATGCGCACATCAAAGAAGGACAGTGTGCGGCCGTGCTTGCTCTCCTGCGCTTCGGCGGTGAGCACGTCTCCCAGCTGGGCACTGCGCAGGAAATTATAGTTTGCGTTCACCGTCACGGCAAGATACCCGTGAGAAGCCATGGCGGACCCGCTGGCGGTATCGGCCATGGAGAAGTATACGCCGCCGTGCGGCACGCCCACCGGATTCAGATCCTCCGGCCCCACGGTCTTGGTGACCCGGGCATAGCCCTCCCGCAGCTCCTCCACCCAGATCCCAAGTCTCTTGCAGAAGGGATTGGTGGTGTTCCGGCTTTCCTTGATCTTTTCGTAGATATCCATACAAGACTGCTCCTTCGCGATGTTTTTCCCATTGTACCGCAGAAGGGGGCCCACGTCAAAGAAAAGCTGAGGGGAGAGGCGTGACCGAAAAAGCGGCCTCTTCAGGCCGCTTTTGGAAGTTCTCAGATATTTTTTTTAATGGTGTTGATGGCGCCCTTTTCCAAACGGGAAACCTGGGCCTGGGAGATTCCCACCTCGGCAGAGACCTCCATCTGGGTCTTGCCCTCGTAAAATCGGAGGGAGAGGATGCGCCGCTCCCGGGGGTCCAGCCGTTTGAGTGCCTCCTTGAGGGCAATGCGGTCCGTCCAGTCCTCGTCGGTATTTTTCGTGTCCCGGACCTGGTCCATGACGCAGATGGCGTCCCCACTGTCGGAATACACCGGTTCGTACAAAGATACCGGGTCCACGATGGCATCCATGGCGAACACCACCTCCTCCCGGGGCAGATCCAGCTCCTTTGCGATCTGCTCCACCGACGGCTCCCGCTGGTTCTCCGCCAGCAGGCGGTCCCGGACCTGAAGCACCCGATAGGCGGTGTCCCGCATGGAGCGGGATACCCGGATGGCGCTGTTGTCCCGGAGGTAGCGGCGGATCTCACCGATGATCATGGGGACACCGTAGGTGGAAAAACGTACCGGCTGGTTGATGTCGAAGTTATCGATGGCTTTGATAAGGCCCACACAGCCCACCTGAAAGAGGTCGTCGGCATTTTCACCCCGGCTGGAAAACCGCTGGATCACGGACAGCACCAGCCGTAGGTTTCCCTCGATCAGCCGCTGGCGGGCATTCTGATCCCCGGCCTTGGCTTGGCGCAGCAGCGCCATGGTTTCCTCGTTTTTCAGCACCGGCAGCCGGGCGGTGTTGACGCCCGCGATCTCTACTTTACCCTGCATCCAAGCAGCCTCCCCACACATGTCTAGAGCTTCTTTGGTCAGTATGGACGGCGGCGTTTTTTCCTATACTGGAAGCTTTTGTCGCTTTGTGGGCGGCGTGGCGGTCTTTTGCGGGGGAACGGTAGAAGAACTTTTTCCTGTCCGGGCAGGGGAGAGGCCCAGCATAGGACGGCCTGCCGGATGCATAGCCTCTTTTGAAAGAGGTGAGCGCCATGCAGTGCAGAATCCGGGATTTTCGGTGCAAGGAGGTCATCAACATCTGCGACGGCTGCCGCCTGGGATATGTGTCGGATGTGGATGTCCGCGTCCCCGAGGGGCAGGTGGTGGCAATCGTGGTGTACGGCCCCTGCCGCTTTTTCGGGCTTTTCGGCAGCCGGGAGGAGTTTTATATTCCCTGGGAGTGTATCCAGAGGATCGGGGACGATATCATCCTCATCGACAAGCCCTTCCAGCGCCGGGACCCCCGCATGGAGCGGAAACGGCGGCGGAAATTCGGCGGATGACCGGCAAGCGCGGAAATTCCGGTGGTTTTACCGGAATTTCCGCGCATTT
>FR890857.1:0-5634 GCA_000436875.1 Oscillibacter sp. CAG:155
TCCGGATTTCCGGACGGGGCTTTTTTGAGCAAAGACAGGAACGCAACTGGTGTGTCAAGATTCAAGTGTGGTTTCAGGCTTGGATTTGCTGCCAGAGTATCCGCAAATGATCCCGCAGTATTTTCACCATGTCTTGTTTTAAGCGGGGAGTTTTGCCGCCTTATAACAGCACAACAAAAAGCAGGATGCCTTCTAACAAGGCATCCTGCTTTTTTCAGGAGCAGAGCTTATATAATTCCACGTGATCGTAGATGGCCCGCCAGGCACTGTATGCGTTTCCTGTGACACAGAGGAAACCATGGCCATCGGCGCTTTCTGCATAGCTTGCGGCACAGTTCCCGGACTGAACGACATATCCTGTTTTAGCCGCCACTGCACGGACAGGCAGCTCCTGGTCCTTGTCCTCAATTCGGCGCAAAAACCAGTTGGAGAGAACCTGTCCGTCCGGATGCTGAGTGGTAGGCGCTGTCTCATAGGTATGGGCGGAGAGGACTTCCCGGCACAGATCATTTTCCATAGCAGCCTTCAGAATCAGCGCCATGTCGGTAACCGTACAGGCATGGGCCTCATCATAGAGCCCAACACAGTTGGTAAAATGAGCGGTATCACTCAAACCCAATTCCTCCAGCTTCTCGTTCATCAAGGCGACAAAAGCCTCCTGGGAGCCGGCCACATATTTGGCCAGGGCCAGGGCGGCGTCTGCGCCGGAGGGGAGGATTGTGCCATAGAGCAGTTCCCGGACGGGAACCACTTCATCCAGTGCAAAGCCTACGACACTGCAATCATTGACATAGCAGTAATCGGTAATGTCGATGGTGATGGTAACGGTGTCGTCCAGATTCTCAATGTGCTCGGCGGCCACCAGAAGTGTCAGGATCTTGGTCATGGAAGCAGGGGAGATCACGGCATCCGCGTTCTTTTCCGCCAGAATGCTGCCGTCCTCTGCATCAATGACCACGGCGTATTCGCTGGCGAAATCATCGCCCAGCTGAATGGTACTCTCGGTTTCCCGCGGCTGAAAAGCAATCGTCTCTGTCTCCGGTTCCTCCGTCATCTGGTTGACTGGCGCAGGGGAAACCGTATCATCTGTACCGCTGTCCTCCGGCTGGCGCTGAAAGGCCCAGGCGGCCAACAGTCCCACAAGAAGGACTAAGACCAGGCAAACGGGCAGGAGCTGCTGCAGCTGCCGGCGGCGTCTGGCCTGCTGCTTTTGGCGACGGGCTTCCGCACGCTGGGCCCGTCGGGCGGCCCGTTCCTCCTCAGAAAGTGTGGGGGTATAGTCTTCCATGGCATTGCTCCTGCTTTCGTGTGATTTGCCAGCCGTATCTGTGTAATACGATAACATTTTCATTATAGCAAAAGCAAAGACAGATTTCATTATAAATTGCAGATCTGTGGGAAAATTTTTGCGGGTTCTGAAAAACAGATATTGTCAAGCCAAGTCTTTTTTGCATAGCCTGAGGATGAGAACAGACTTGGAGGGAGCCTTATGGCAATGGTTACGAACTTTTTTGCAGGCGCAAACAGCGGAGACGGGTTCCAAAACCTTTTTTCCGAGGTAGTGGATCTTGCGGATACGTATGATCTGATGGTCCTCAAAGGTGGACCGGGAGTCGGGAAAAACACGTTCATGCGGGAGATCGGGCGCTGCATGGAGGCGGCAGGCACGCCGGTAGAGTATCTGTGGTGCTCCGGGGACCCGGACTCTCTGGATGGGGTGGTGCTGCCGGCCATCCGCTGTGCAGTGGTGGACGGAACTGCACCCCATGTGGTGGAACCCCAGTACCCGGCGGCAGTGGACCGGTATGTGGACCTGGGGCGGTTTTATGATCTGACCGCCGCCAAGGCCGCCGCAGAGGAGGTCAAGGAGCACACCCACGCCTATAAGGCCGCGTATCAGCGGGCCTACCGGAACCTCAAGGCCGCCCGGCAGGTGGAACTGGATACCATTACGGCGGTACAGGAGACCTTTGATGTGTCCAAGGCAGAGCGACGGACGGCGGGGATCATCACCCGGGAGCTGCGCCGCAGAGGCGGGGAGACAGGAAAGACCACCCGGCGCTTTTTGGGCAGTCTGACCCACAAAGGGTACATCTGGCGGTTTGACAGCGTGGATACCCTGTGTCCCAAGGTTTACGAACTGGCGGACAGCTGGGAACTGGCAGGGAAGATCCTGGCGCAGCTCCACAAGGCAGCGGAGGTCAACGGCTGGGACACCATCGCCTGCATGGCCCCGGAGGACCCCCGGCGGATGGAACATCTGCTGATTCCCGGCCTGGGGCTGGCGTTTGTCACATCCCGGGCGGATATGGAGTATGGCGGAAAACCCTACCGCCGGATTCGGCTGGACGCCATGGCTGAGCCGAAAAACCGTGCCCGACTGCGGTTCCAGCTGCGGATGACGGCGCTGCTGCGGGAGGAGGGCATGGTGGCCCTGCGGGAGGCAAAGACGAACCACGACGCGCTGGAAGCGGTTTACAATCCCTACGTGGATTTTGACGGTGTCCGGGCGCTGGCAGCGCTGGAGGCCGGCCGGCTGCTGAGCTACCTGTCGTGAAAATGGAGCTCTGCCGCAGGTGCGGCAGGGCCTTGCAACAGGATGGACCGGTGTGGTATAATTTCAACATATAATCTTGCGAAAATGGCCGCCGGAGGGCGGCCATTTTCTGCGCGGCAAAGAGAGGAACGAGACCCGCCATGACCAAGGAAGAGATCCTGAAAACCTATTACGGCTATGATGCCTTCCGCCCCGGGCAGGAGGCCATGATCGATGCCCTGCTCTCCGGGCGGGATGCATTGGCCATCATGCCCACCGGCGCGGGAAAATCCGTCTGCTACCAGGTGCCGGCGCTGCTGCTGCCGGGGATCACGCTGGTGGTGTCGCCGCTGGTGTCGCTGATGCGGGACCAGGTGACGGCACTGGTGCAGATGGGCGTCCCGGCAGCGTTCCTCAACAGCACCCTGACCTACCGTCAGTACCTGCTGGCGCTGGACCGGGCCCGGGACGGCTGGTATAAAATCATTTATGTGGCGCCGGAGCGGCTGGAAACAGATGGGTTCCGTGCCTTTGCCCAGGCGGCGCAGATCTCCCTGGTGGCGGTGGACGAGGCCCATTGCATCTCTCAGTGGGGCCAGGACTTCCGGCCATCCTATCTGAATATCCCGGACTTTGTGGCGTCGCTGCCGCAGCGGCCTCCCATCGGGGCATTCACCGCCACCGCCACCCCGGAGGTGCGGGATGATATCCGCCGCCTTTTGAAGCTGGAGCATCCCGCCATGGTGACCACAGGCTTTGACCGGGAGAATCTCTATTTTGAAGTCCAGGAGCCCCGGAGCAAGCAGACCGCCCTGCTGGAGCTGGTGCGCAGCCGTCCCGGCAAGTGCGGCATCGTCTACTGCTCCACCCGCCGGGCGGTGGAGGATGTGTGTGCGTTTTTACAGGGAGAGGGCATGTCCGCCACCCGATACCACGCGGGACTGGACGCGGAAGAGCGGCGGAAAAACCAGGAGGATTTCCTCTTCGACCGGGTCCAGGTGATGGTGGCCACCAACGCCTTCGGCATGGGGATCGACAAGTCGGATGTCCGCTATGTCATTCATTACAACATGCCCAAGGATCTGGAGAGCTACTACCAGGAGGCAGGCCGGGCCGGACGGGACGGCGCGCCTTCCAGCTGTATCCTGCTCTACAGCGGTCAGGACGTGCGGACGGCCCGCTTTCTCATTGAGCACGGGGAGCCCCGGGAGGATCTGGACGAGCGGACGCTGGAGCGTCTGCGGGAGCGGGATCTGCAGCGCCTGCGGCGGATGGCAGGCTACTGCGGTACCCGCCGGTGCCTGCGGCAGTATATCCTGGAGTATTTCGGGGAGCGGGCACCGGAGCACTGCGACGCCTGTTACAACTGCCTCCACAATTTTCAGGAGGTGGACGTCAGCGCGGAGGCCCGGGCCATTTTGCGCTGTGTGGCCCAGACCGGGCAGCACTTCGGCATTGGCGTCATCACGGAGACCCTCTGCGGCGCCGACACGGACAAGGTCCGCAAATACCACATGGATCAAGAGCCGGGATACGGTGTGCTGCGGGACTTTACCCAGAAAGAAGTGCGGGAGCGCATCCAGTTTTTGCTGGACGAGGGCATCCTGGCCCTCAGCGGCGGGCCGTATCCGGTGCTGGAGCTGGGGGAGCGGTCGGCGGAGATCGGGGAGGACGGCGGCCCCCTGACCATGCGGATGCTGCGGGAGGACCGTCCTGCGCCGGTGAAGAAGGCGGTCCAGGCGGAACTGGACGGCCCGGCGGCGGAGCTGTTTCAGCACCTGCGGGCGCTGCGGGCCCGGATCGCCCGGATGCAGGGCGTCCCTGCTTATGTGGTGTTTACCGACAAGACGCTGCGGGAGATGGCCCTGACCCAGCCGACGGACCTGCGGGCGTTTCAGGCGGTCAGCGGCGTGGGTGCCAGCAAGGCGGAGCGGTATGGCCGGCAGTTCTTGGCGGAGATCGCAGCGTTTGAGGGCTGAGGAGCTGTTTGCAGAAAGTTCACAAACCCGGGGTTGACAAATCCGGGTGTTTCGGATATGTTAAGGATAACAACCGCATATTGCGTCCGGTAGGTAAGGCTACCGCAGGGATATGGATCGCTGCCGCAAAGTGATGGAGACATCACACGATGGTTTGAACAGGGCTTGTCGAACAACAAGGCATGACCTAACGCGATTTCACCGCCCGGCGAAGCTAAAGCTTGAACGGTTTCAACCGCTTTTGCAGAGCGCCCTGCCACCGGTGGGGCGCTTTTTTGCGGCTTGATTTCAAAAAAAGTGAGGTGAACAGGATGGACACCGGCAGTCGAAGGCCAGACAAGATTTCCAGAAGGAAAGGCACGTTTCCGCAGGACCGGCACCGACTACGGGCCCGTCCTGTCATCTAGGCGCGCTTTGTCCGGCCTCCTGTCTCAAGAGGAGCGGTTGCTCCCGTAAAACAAGGAGGTACGAGTCATGATGATGAACAACTGCGTGCGCAGCGAGGTCCTGCGCGAGAATTTCCGCCCCGGCACGGATACGGTCGCAGCCATCATGTGGTCCAATCCGGTGGTGCTGCCGCCCCTCTGCCGGGTCAACGAGGCCATTGAGCGGGTCCGTCAGGTGGGACTGCCGGACGAGAACATGAACAGCTGCTATGTGGTGGCAGAGGACTATACGCTGCTGGGGCTGGTGAGCCTGCGGACACTGCTGCTGACCCGGGGCGGCGCCCGTCTGGAGGCAGTGATGTCCCATCCCTTTGCCACGGTCCAGCCCCAGGACGACCGGGAGCTGGCCGCCCAGCTGATGCAGGAATACGATCTGCTGGAACTGCCGGTGGTGGACGGGGACAACCGTCTGATGGGCGTAGTAACGGCGGATGACGCCATGGAGGTGCTGCAGGCGGAGGCGACGGAGGACATGGAGGTCATGGCCGCTATGTCTCCCTCCGAGGAGCCCTACCTGGAAAGCCCGGTATACCGTCTCTTCCGCAGCCGGATTCCCTGGCTGATGCTGCTGATGCTCTCCGCTACCTTCACCAGCGGCATCATCTCCCATTTTGAGGACGCGCTGGCGGCCCAGGTGACGCTGACCGCCTTCATCCCCATGCTGATGGACACC
>FR890857.1:5643-8743 GCA_000436875.1 Oscillibacter sp. CAG:155
CAGGCTGATGGACCCCGGCGGAAGCTGTGGCAGCCAGTCCTCCGTGATGGTGATCCGGGGACTGTCCCTGGGGCAGGTGGGCTTTGGCGACTGGATGCGGGTGCTGTGGAAGGAGCTGCAGGTCAGCGGGCTGTGCGCGGCGGCGCTGGCGGTGGTGAACTTTGTGCGGCTGATGGTGATGACCTCCGTGGGCTTCGGTGTGGCGGCCACCGTCAGCTTGACGCTGGTGGCCACAGTGGTGCTCTCGGATCTGGTGGGCAGCCTGCTGCCCATCCTGGCAAAGCGGCTGGGCACGGACCCGGCGGTGATGGCCAGTCCCCTCATCACCACAGTAGTGGACGCCATGTCGCTGCTGATCTATTTCCAGCTTTCTTCCTGGCTGCTGGGTCTGTAATAAAGAACAAGACCGGTATGCGGAATGTCCGCATACCGGTCTTTCTTTGCTGCTTGGCTCAGTTCAAAAAGTCCTTGAGCTTCTTGGAGCGGCTGGGGTGGCGCAGTTTCCGGAGGGCCTTGGCCTCAATCTGACGGATGCGCTCCCGGGTGACGTTGAATTCCTTGCCCACTTCCTCCAACGTGCGGGTACGGCCGTCCTCAATGCCGAAGCGCAGCTTGAGCACCTTCTCCTCCCGGGGAGTCAGGGTGGACAGCACGTCCATCAGCTGCTCCTTGAGCAGCGTGAAGGAAGCGGCCTCACTGGGCTCGCTGGCGCCCTCGTCGGGGATAAAGTCACCCAGATGGGAGTCTTCCTCCTCACCGATGGGGGTCTCCAGAGACACCGGCTCCTGGGCGATTTTCAGGATCTCCCGGACCTTGTCTACGGGCATGTTCATCTCCGCGGCAATCTCGTTGGGGGAGGGATCGTGGCCCAGCTCCTGCAGGAGCTGACGGCTGACCCGGATGACCTTGTTGATGGTCTCCACCATGTGGACGGGGATGCGGATGGTGCGGGCCTGGTCGGCAATGGCCCGGGTGATGGCCTGCCGAATCCACCAGGTGGCATAGGTGGAGAACTTGTAGCCCTTGGTGTAGTCGAACTTCTCCACGGCCTTGATGAGGCCCAGGTTGCCCTCCTGGATCAGATCCAGGAACAGCATGCCGCGGCCCACATACCGCTTGGCGATGGAGACCACGAGACGCAGATTCGCCTCCGCCAGCTTCTGCTTGGCGGTCTCACCTTTCCGATAGGTGGATTTGATGGCAGCGATCTGCTCCGGCGTTTCGGTGATCTCCTCACCGGCGTCCCGGCGGCGCTGGATATCGTCCAGCTGGCNNNGATGAGCGCCCCCCGGGGGTCTGCCTTCCGCACCGTCGGACATGGCCTGGGCCAGATCGATCTCCTCATCGGGGGAGAGCAGAGGCACCTTGCCGATTTCCTTGAGGTACATGCGGACGGGGTCGTCGATGGAGAAACTGTTGACCAGGGTATTGGGGTCCACCAGCTCCTCTTCCTCCACATCGGCGATCTCCTCAGCGGCGGGCTCGTCCTCCGGCAGGTCCGGCAGCAGGTCCTCGTCGGCGCTGATGTCGATGTTGAGGGCCTCCAGAGAGTCGTAGAGCTGATCCATCTGCTCACTCTCCAGGTTCAGATCGTCCACGGCGTCCATCAGTTCAGAGGACTCCAGCTTGCCCTTCTTCTTGCCCTTGGCCAGCAGTTCCCGCAGCTTTTCGTTGCTGATGAGCCAGCTGGCGGCGGGAAGGGCCGCCACCTGCTTGTCGTCCAGCCGGAGGATGCCGGCCTTCTTGGCCTCCTCATCCGTCAAAAGACGCATGGGCTCCGCGGGAGCTGCCTCGCTCTTTTTCCGGCTGGTTTTCTTTCCGCTCTTGGCAGCCGGCTTGCCGACCTCCTTCTCCGGGGCGGAGTTTTTACGGTCGGCGGCCAGAAGCGCGTCCGCCTGTGCCTTGAGCTCCGCGGGGGTCATATCTTCCAAATTTTTAGCCATGCTGCTTTCCTCCAGTACCCTTCTTGTCTTTGTATTTTTCTGTCGCCGCCAGCAGGGGATCTGCCGCCTGACTGCCGGCCCGTTTGTCCGATTCTTCCTGTACGATGCGTATGTAATCCGCCAACGCCTGCTTCGCGTGCTGCGGGGATTCCGGCTGCTGACATACGGCGGAGATGTGACTCATTTCCTCCGGCGTCAGAGCCTCGCTCAAAACCGCCGGCGTCACCGTCCGGCCGTCTTCCCGGGCCTGCCAGAGCAGGGTGAAGGCCCGGCCCAGCAGGGGAGAGGAGAACTGATCTTCCCGCAGGGGCGGCTGAGCGGGAAAGAGACTCTCATCCAGAATCAGCAGCCGCAGCAGCCCTTCCTCCGCCCGGGCGGAGCGGATGTTGTCGTAGCGCAGGGTCCGCTCCTTGGGCTGCAGGCGCGCCGCCGGATTGAGGTCCTTGCGCAGCTCCGTCCGTTTCTCCTGAGAGAGACGGCGCTTGAAGGCCCGTTGGACCTCCAGCCGCATGGCCTCCGGAGAGATCTTGGCGGTCTCCGCCGCCCGGACGGTGTAGATCTCCCGTTCCACCGCGCTGGGAAGGCCCGCCAGCAGCGTGCTGATCTCCTCACAGTAGGCCACCCGGGCCTCGTCGCTGGAAAGATCGTACTTTCCGGCCACCTGCTCCATCCGGAACTCCACACCGTTCTCACTGCCGGTGAGCAGCCGCTCGAAGGCGTCCGCCCCCTGGTATTTAATGAAGTCATCGGCGTCCTGCTTGACATATTCGCCGTCCACCAGCCGCCGGGGCAGCTGGAGCACCTTCACGGAAAACTCCGAGTTGTTCAGGATCTGCAAAGCCCGCTCCGTGGCGATCTTGCCGGCATTGTCGTTATCATAGCAGAGCACCAGCTCCTTGGTGAAGCGGGAGAGCAGGCGGGTCTGCTCCACCGTCAGCGCCGTGCCCATGGAGGCCACCGCATTGTCAAAGCCGGCCTGGTGGAGCGTCACGATATCCAGGTTGCCCTCACAGAGGATGATGTTGGGACGCTTGGTCTTTTTGGCCAGGTTCAGCCCGTAGAGCACCCGCCGTTTGGAGTAGACCGGGGTCTCTGACGAGTTCATATACTTGGGCTCCGACTTGTCCAGCACCCGGCTGCCGAAGGCCACCACGTCG
>FR890858.1 GCA_000436875.1 Oscillibacter sp. CAG:155
CCCCGCCCTGGGTCCCAGGGCGGGGGCTTCTTTATATATACGCGGCAAAAACGGCGGAATGGGGGCGAGGTCTTGGACAATTTCCACTCCGCAAGGGGCCGTCAGACTATGCGCTGGCTGGGACGGCATAATGGCCCAGCTCCGCCAGGGTAATGGTACACTGGGCATATGCGGTGAAGTCCAGGGGATAAATACTCTCATAGGGGACATAGCGCACGCTCAGATAGACCGCGTCGGTTCCGGCGGGCTGCAGCTGGGCGGAGACCACTGCCTTCCAGAAGGCCTCATCCCGGGGAAAGGCCTCCGTAGGAAAGTCCAGATCCCAGAGGGCATTGAGGATAAAATCCCGCCAGGTCTCTCCGCCGTTATCGGTCTCCAATACCTGCCACGTGCCCTGGGCATCCGTTCCCAGCAGCAGGCCCTGCCGGTCATTGAAGAAGAACAGGCCCGAGGCCTCCAGCGTCAGGGGCTGTCCCACGGTGCGCCAAGTGCTGCCGCCGTCGGTGGTGCGGCGCAGCGATGTGCCGCAGACGGCCCAGCCCTCCGTCTGGGAGAGGAAGAAGGCGGCGTCGGTGTCCCGGGGCAGGGCGGACTCCGGCGGCGTCACAATGTCCGCCGGCACCTCCGGCAGTGCGCCGGCGGCCTCCAGCACATTGGCACAGGCCCAGTGGTCCTCCGGGAGGTCGGAGAAGGGACTCGTCCCCTCCGGTACGGCGGTGCGGGAGGCGTCCCGGCCCAGGACCCGGTTGAGCGCTGTGGCCGCCTGGGCCCGGGTGACGGACGCGGCGGGGCGGAAGGTGCCGTCGGCGTAGCCGGACATCCAGCCCAGCACCAGGGCACTGTTGAGATAACGCTTGGCCCAGAATCCGTCCGGGACGTCGGAGAAGTCATCTCCGCTGCCGTACCGTCCCACCGGGGCGGCGAACTGACAGCGGTGCAGCGCCACGGCAAAGGCCGCCCGGCTGACAGGCGCATCGGGGCGGAAGGTGCCGTCGGCATAACCGGTCAGGATGCCGTAGCTTGTGAGGTACGCCACCGCTTGGGCGCAGGCGGGGTCCGTCACGTCGGAAAACGGATTGGCAAAGGAGGCGCCCTTGTTGTCCGCATCCAGCAGGGCATAGAGCGCCTGGGCCAGCTCCCCACGGGTCAGGGGATCGTCGGGCCGAATGGCGCCGCCCTCCGCCGTCAGATAGGGAAGGCGGGCCTGGGTGTTCAAAACCGGCAGGCTGTCGGGATGGGCGGGCTGAAGGTTTGCCCGCAGAACGTCCGTGGTCAGGGCCCGGGCCACCCGGCTGTAATCCTCCAGCTCCTCACCGCCGGTGGCGGCACCTCCGCCGGGAGATTTCCAGAGGTAGACCCGGTCCGTCCCCATAGCCAGGATCTGATAGGGAAGGCTGTCATAGCCGCCGGAGAAGAAAGCGCTTCGGGGGGAGACCACCTCAATGGACCCCATCAGCCCGCCCCACTGTTCCCGGGAGAGGGTGTGGTATACGTCCACGCCACCGGTACGTTCCTCCAGGGTCACATCCTCCTCTGTCAGCCCCGGCAGCGTCAGGGAAAAGCCCAGGGTGTCACTTTCGTAAGTGAGGGGCTGGGCAGCCGCCGCCGGCACGGCGGAAAACAGCAGCAGAAGAACCATCCAAACACAAAAAAGCCGTTTCATCGTCACACGCTCCTTCCGTTTGTCCGGGGCAGTACCGGGGGATGTCCCGGGTGATAAGATCATCATACCGTCAAGGCCCTGCCGGCGCAAGAGGGCGGTACGGAAAATGGGCAAACGCGGCAGCAAAGGCAGGGGAAAAGTTGGCCGCTTTTGTGTCTTGTCCTTTGTTTTCTGGTGTGCTATGATATTTTAGTTAAAGTATCTCGTGGCGCAGAATGCCGGTTTGCCGTGCCGCCCAGGCGGTTCAGGGGACAAAGACCCTATGGGAAACGGGTGGCTTTGGAAGCACTGCCCGGACCGGAGCTGCCGCTGCGGGAACGGTTTGCTGCGCCCTGCGCCGCCGCTTTGCGGCGGCAAGCATTTACATTTGGAGGAAACAGCTTTGGAACGCAAAGACGTACTGGTCCCGGAGACGGACCTTGCCCGCCAGCGGGACTTTCAGGAGAAGATCCGCCGCATGTTTGAGAGCCGTCAGGCCCATCCCCGGGCCTGCGTGGACACCTTCGGCTGCCAGCAGAACGTGGCCGACGGGCAAAAGCTCATGGGCATGCTGCAGGAGATGGGCTTTACGCTGACGGAGGATGCCAAGGAGGCGGATCTCGTCATCCTCAACACCTGCGCCATCCGGGAGCACGCCGAGCAGCGGGTGTTCGGCAACCTGGGCATTTTGACCCACACGAAGAAGGAGAATCCCGAGCAGGTCATCTGCCTTTGCGGCTGCATGGCCCAGGAGGAGCGGGTCTCCAAGCGCATCAAGGAGTCCTACCGCCATGTGGACCTGGTGTTCGGTCCCCAGGCGCTGTGGAAGTTCCCGGAGCTTCTCTATCAGGTCTACGAGACCCACAAGCGGGTCTTTTCCGTTCAGGATGAGCACGGCACCATCGCCGAGGGCATCCCCGTGGTGCGGGAGAAGGGCGTCAAGGCCTGGGTCTCCATCATGTACGGGTGCAACAACTTCTGCTCCTACTGCATCGTGCCCTACGTCCGGGGCCGGGAGCGCAGCCGGGACCCCCAGGCGGTCCTGGCGGAGGTCCGGGAGCTGGTGGAGGCCGGCTACAAGGACATCACCCTCCTGGGGCAGAACGTCAACTCCTACGGAAACGACCTGAATATCGGCTACCACTTTCCGGATCTGCTGGAGGACATCGACAAGATCCCCGGGGAGTATTTGATCCGCTTTATGTCCAGCCATCCCAAGGACGCCACTTACCGTCTCTTTGACGTGATGGCAAAAAGCACCCACGTTGCCAAGCAGCTGCACCTTCCCGTGCAGTCCGGCAACGACCGGGTGCTCCATGAGATGAACCGCCGCTACACCCGGGCACAGTATCTGGACCTGGTGCATTACGCCAAGTCCGTCATGCCGGGGCTGGTGCTGACCTCCGACATCATCATCGGCTTCCCTGGGGAGACGGAGGCGGAGGCCATGGACACCGTTTCCCTGGTGGAGGAAGTGGGCTTCGATGCCCTCTTTACCTTCATCTACTCCCCCCGCCCGGGCACCAAGGCGGCCGCCATGCCGGACCCCGCCACCCGGGAGGAGAAGCAGAAGTGGTTCGACAAGCTCCTGGAGGTCCAGAACGCCAAGTCTGCCGCCCTCCATGCCGCCTACGTAGGCGAGACCGTCCGGGTGCTGGTGGACGGGGAGAGCGACGACCCGGATTATCCCCTTGCCTCCCGTACGGAGGGCAACCGCCTGGTGCGGCTGAAGGGGGACAAGGCCCTCATGGGGCAGTTCACGAATGTGAAGATCACCGGCAGCAATACCTGGGCCCTCTACGGCGAGGCTCTTTGACGAACGCGCCGTGCGGGCCGGAAGAACGGTCCGCGCGGACAGCAAAACACAAGAAGACAATGAGGTGACACCCTTGGCAGAACTGACCCCCATGATGAAGCAGTACCTGGAGATCAAAAAGGACAACCCGGATTCCATTTTGTTTTTCCGGTTGGGCGACTTTTACGAAATGTTTGCCGATGATGCGAAGCTTGCTTCCAAAGAGCTGGATCTGACGCTGACCTCCCGGGACAAGGACCCCAAAAAGTCCGCCGAGGAGAAGATCCCCATGTGCGGCATCCCGTACCACGCCAGCGAATCTTACATCGCCCGGCTCATTGCCAAGGGGTACAAGGTGGCCATCTGCGAGCAGATGGAGGACCCTGCCACCGCCAAGGGACTGGTGAAGCGGGACATCATCCGGGTGGTGACGCCCGGCACGGTAATCGATGCCGCCTGTCTGGAGGACAAGGCCAGCAACTTCCTCTGCGGCATCTATCTGGATGAGCGGTGCGCAGGCGTGGCGTTCTGCGACATCTCCACCGGCAAGGCCCATCTCACGGCCTTTGCCGGGAAGGAGCGGACGGAGCATGTCATCAATGAGCTGGGCCGCTTTTCCCCGGCGGAGGCGGTGGTGAACCAGGGCGCCGCCGATGACGAAGAGCTGATTGCCGTCCTGCGGGACAAATTCCACTGCCGTGTGGAAAACGGGGAGCGGCGGTTCCAGTTCAACCAGGCGGAAAAGAACATCCGCCGCCAGTTCGGGGACGAGGCCTTCGAGCGACTGCCCCGGGGCAATCCGGCGGCGGCCATGGCCCTGGGCGGGCTTTTGGACTATCTCTATGAGACCCAGAAAACGGATCTCTCCCATATCAACGACCTGGACTATTACGAGCAGGGCCGCTTCATGGAGCTGGACCTGGCGGCCCGGCGGAACCTGGAGCTGACGGAGACCCTTCGGAACAAGGAGAAGAAGGGGAGCCTTCTGTGGGTGCTGGACAAGACCAAGACCCCCATGGGCGGCCGGATGCTGCGCAGCTGGCTGGAGCGGCCGCTGCTCTCCGTCACGGCCATCACCCGGCGCAACAGCGCCGTGGCGGCCCTGGTGGACGGCACCATCCCCCGGGAGGAACTGATCACGGCCCTCACGGGCATGGGCGACATGGAGCGGCTGCTGGGCCGCATCGTCTACGGCACCGCCGGCGGACGGGATCTGGCGTCCCTCCGGGCAGCCATCGAGCGGCTGCCGGCGGTGAAGGAGCAGCTCTCCGCCTTTTCCGACCGGCATCTGGCATCCCTGGCGGAGGAGCTGGACCCGCTGGAGGATATCGGCTCCGCCATCGCCCAGGCCATCTGTGACGAGCCGCCCTTCTCCGTGCGGGAAGGCGGCTTCATCCGGGACGGCTTCAACGAGGAGGTGGACCGCCTGCGCCACATCCTCACTGGCGGCAAGGGCGTCATCGCCGAGATGGAGGCCAAGGAGAAGGAGCGCACCGGCATCCGCACGCTGAAGATCGGCTACAACAAGGTCTTCGGCTATTACATCGAGGTCTCCAAGTCCTTTGCAGACCAGGTGCCCGACACCTATATCCGCAAGCAGACCCTGGTGAACGGGGAGCGGTACATCACCCAGGAACTCAAGGAGCTGGAAAACTCCATCCTCACCGCCTCGGAGCGGGTGGTGGCCCTGGAGTACGAGCTCTTCACCCAGCTGCGAGAGCAGATCTCCGCCCAGACCGCCCGCATCCAGCGCACGGCCGCCGCCGTGGCGGAGGCGGACGCCCTGGCCTCCTTTGCCGCCGTGGCGGTGCGCAACCGCTACTGCCGGCCGGAGGTGGACGAGTCCGGCGTCATTGAGATCCACGAGGGCCGCCATCCGGTGGTGGAGCAGATGCTCTCTGACGCCCTTTTCGTCCCTAACGACACCTTCATGGGGGCAAAAGAGGACCGGGTGGCCATCATCACCGGCCCCAATATGGCGGGCAAGTCCACCTATATGCGCCAGGTGGCCCTGATCGTCCTCATGGCCCAGATGGGTTCCTTTGTGCCCGCCACCTCTGCCCGCATCGGCGTGGTGGACCGGATCTTCACCCGCATCGGCGCCAGCGATGACCTCTCCGCCGGACAGTCCACCTTTATGGTGGAGATGACGGAGGTGGCGGACATCCTGCGCCACGCCACCAAACACTCCCTGCTGATTCTGGACGAGATCGGCCGGGGCACCTCCACCTTTGACGGCATGTCCATCGCCCGGGCGGTGCTGGAGTACTGCGCCGACAAGAAGCTCCTGGGGGCAAAGACTCTTTTCGCTACCCATTACCACGAGCTGACGGAGCTGGAGAACACCCTGCCCGGCACTGTGAACTACAACATCGCCGTCAAGACCCGGGGAGAGGACATCATCTTCCTGCGCAAGATCGTCCCCGGCGGGGCAGACCGGAGCTATGGCATCGAGGTGGCCAAGCTGGCCGGACTGCCGGACAAGGTGATCCAGCGGGCCAAGGCCGTGCTGCAGGAGCTGGAGGAGGAAAACGGTGTGCAGTACGTCGCCCCCCGGAAGGAGACCGACCAGGTCTCTCTGGATGCGCTGGGGGAGGGAGAGGTCCTGGACGCCATCCGGCGCTGCCAGGTGGAGACGCTGACCCCGCTGGAGGCTATGAACCTGATCTACGGGTGGAAGCAAAAACTCAATTGAGATGGCGTCCAGCCGCGCCGAGCGGCGCACGCAAGCGTTTTGCAAAGCAAAACCTTGAAATGGGCGGGCTTCGCCCGGCCATTTGAGTCCAATGCGGGGTCCCCGCCGGGCCTGACCGGTGGGGGGCCGCCATCCGGCGCTGTCAGGTGGAGACGCTGACCCAGCTGGAGGCCAGAAAGCTGCTCTACGGGTGGGAGCAGAAGTTTACATAACACAAAAATTTCCGGCGGGAGGTTGTACATGGCAAAACGAAAACACACGGCCTATATGACACCGGGAGAGCAGGTGGCCGGGACGGCGTTTTTTGTCGTCTATCTGGTGGTGCTGCCCTTTGCCGCCGGGCCGCTGTTCCGCCTGGCGGGGAATCTTCTGGGAATGGTCATCAGCGACGGGCTGCAGAACGTGCTGACCTACTACATTCTCTTTGCAGTGAGCGTCATCATTTTCCACGGCTTTCTGGCCCGCACCTCCCGGCAGCTGGTGGAGAACTTGGGCACTGCCTGCAAGGCGGTGGCGGGAGGACTGGTGGCCCTCTACGGCCTCAACGAGCTGGTATACCGTCTGACGAATCTGCTGGTGGGAAACCGCACCAATCTCAATAACACCACCGTCTTCGCCCAGATCGACGCCGCCCCACACGTGACCATTTTGATCGTGGTGTTTCTGGCACCTTTTGTGGAGGAGGTGCTCTTCCGGGGACTGGTGTTCGGGAACCTGCGGACCAAGAGCCGTCTGGCGGCATATGCGGTTTCCTGCCTGCTGTTTGCACTGCTGCACGTCTGGCAGTTCGCGGTGGTCAATCAGGACATCACCTACTTTCTGCTGATGATCCAGTACCTGGTGCCGGGACTGGTATTGGCGGGGGTCTATGATTACAGCGGCACGCTGTGGGCCTCCATCGGACTCCATGCTGCGGCCAACGCCCTGAGCGTGTGGAGCATGCTGTAAGGGCACTGTTAAAAAGATGCCGGCCCCACGGACGGGAACGGCAGACGCAAGACCATTTGACAAAGGGAGAACAGAAAAACCATGAATTTTTGGGATGTATTTGGACAGATGCTGGTGATCCTGACGGCCATTGCCGCAGGATTTATTGCAAGTCACCTGGGCTTTTTGAGTGAGGATACGGATCAGCGGCTGTCCAAGACCGTGCTGAATATCACCAACCCCTGCATGATCCTGGGGGCGGTGGCCACCGGCAGCGCTTTGCCGGAGACCAGCGTGATCCTGCGGATTTTACTGGTGGCGCTGGTGTTTTATGCAGTGGAATTTGCCGCCGTGCTGGCCCTGCCCCATCTGGTGGGCGGAACCCCGGCGCAGAAGGGCGTCTGGCGGTTCGTGCTGGCGTTCCCCAACGTGGGCTTTATCGGCTACCCGGTGGCGGTGGCCCTCTTCGGACAGGACGCCCTCTTTTACGCCGTGGTGCTGACAATCCCCTTCAATCTGCTCTCCTTTACCCTGGGGCCGCTGATGCTGGGCGGCGGGCTGCGCTTTTCCTGGAAGCAGTTCCTCACTCCCTGCATCGTGGCGTCCGTGCTGTCGCTGATCGTGGCGCTCACCCATACCCAGATCCCCGGGCAGATCGGGGAGATGCTGAACATGGTGGGTGATGTGACGGTGCCTCTGGCGCTGATGCTGGTGGGCTCCGAGCTGGCAAAGCTCCCCCTGCGGGAGATGCTGGGCGGTCCCCGGGTGTGGGCCATTGTCATCATCCGCCTGCTGGCGCTGCCGGTGCTCTTCAGCGGTGTGCTGCTGCTTTTGATGGACCTGCCGGAGATGCTCTACGGCGTGGCCGTCTCCCAGATGGCCATGCCGGTGGCAGTCACCGGCACGCTGATGTGTGCCACCTACGGCGGCGATCAGCGCTCCATGGCTCAGGTCACCTTTTTGACCACGGTCATGTCCATCATCACCATTCCGATTCTGGCTGTCATGCTGCTGTAAGCGGCTGCGGCCGGGGAACCATCAAGTTCGGGAGGAGCCTATGCCTCACATTCAACAACTCGAATCCCATGTGGCGGATCTGATTGCCGCCGGCGAGGTGGTGGAGCGCCCCGCCAGCGTGGTCAAGGAGCTGGTGGAAAACGCCATCGACGCTGGTGCCACTGCGGTGGTGGTGGAGATCCAGCGAGGCGGCATGGGGCTGATCCGCGTGACGGACAACGGCTGCGGCATCGCCCCCGAGGAGCTGCCCACCGCCTTCCTCCGCCACGCCACCTCCAAGCTGCGCACGGCGGCGGACCTGGGGAAGATCGGGACCCTGGGCTTCCGGGGAGAGGCCCTGGCCGCCATTTCCGCCGTCAGCCGCACGGATATTCTGACCCGGCAGCACCAGGCCCAGGTAGGCGCCTCGCTGCACCTGGAGGGGGGCGTGGCCGGTACGGTGGAGAGCGCCGGTGCGCCGGAGGGGACCACCATGCTGGTGCGGGACCTCTTTTACAACACGCCGGCCCGGCTGAAGTTCATGCGCAAGGACAGCGCGGAGACCGCCGCCGTGGCAGGCCTTATGCAGCATCTGGCCCTGTCCCATCCCGATGTCTCCTTCAAGTTCATCAAGGATGGAACGGAGACCCTCCACACCCCCGGCGACGGGAAGCTGGACTCCGCGATCTACGCCGCCCTGGGCCGGGACTTCGCCCGGAGCCTGGTGGCGGTGGAGGGCCGGGGAGACGGGGTCACCGTGTCCGGTTTTGTCACAAAGCCCCTGATGGGCCGGGGGTCCCGGTCCATGCAGACCTTTTTCGTCAACGGCCGTTATATCAAATCCCAGCTCCTGACGGCGGCGCTGGAGGAGGGCTACCGCAACCAGATCATGAAGGGGAAGTTCCCGGGGTGCGTGCTGTCGGTGACGCTGCCGGTGACGGCGGTGGACGTGAACGTC
>FR890859.1:0-25642 GCA_000436875.1 Oscillibacter sp. CAG:155
TGCATCGCTATATCAAAGAATAAGGGACTCCGAAATTAAAATTTTTCAGAGGCCTTATTGTACGAGCAACTCTATCCGAAACCCATCCGATTTGCATTCCCCCACAATGCGCAGCATCCCAAATTAGAGAAGAAGAGTCTCCTTTTCGTATCGATTTTTCCTGGGTTATAGTCCTCAAATCTTTTCATCTTACAAATCTTTCAATTGTAAAATCTGGCTGCGAATTTTTGACCACTCCTTTTATGTTGCTGAAACGAAAGAGTATGCGGAAATAAAGCCACTTTTCTCACTTTGTTATCTGCAATTATGGGATTTTACAAAATCTCATGTGGTCAAATCTGTTGCGGTCTATAAATTGTCGTAATTTTTATGAGATCATTAAGCCGATTATCTTCTTTTTTACTGGTTATTGGTACTCTTTTTTGCAATTTACTCGTTTCTGCTGCTATGAGTCCCAAAGCAAGCGCGCTACCAACTGCGCTACACCCGGTTATGAAGTTGTTGGGTGGCTTGGGCGGATTCTCCCGGAATGCTAGGCCAATCGAAGCAAGCCAACCGCAAGCAGTGCATGCTTGCGGTTGGCTATCATTTTGGGCTCTATATCTTACTCCTGCCGCAGGCGCTCCACCACAGAATAGCGCCGGGCGGCGCGGCAGCTCAAAACTGGAATAAGAATGCCCAGCGCCCCAAACAGGGGCAGCACCACAGCGATGGGCCAGATGGTAAAGTGATAGGTGAAAAACCAGATCAATCCGTTGAGTGCGGGGCCTACAAACGGCGCGGTGACCACCATCAGTGCCAGAGCCAAAATGGCCGCGCCCACTGTATAAAACAGTCCCTCCAGAGCCAGCATCGTCTGCAGCTGCCCGACCGTCATACCGATGGACTGGAGCACTGCCAGTTCCCGACGGCGGGCGGTGATGCCGGTGAGGATGGCGTTGAAGAAGTTCAGTACTCCCACCAGACCCACGATGAAGCTCAGGGCGCCCCCCAGCAGGAGGAACATATTTCGGAAGCTCTCAAACTCTCCGGCATAAGATGCTTTGCTCTCATAGTCAAACTGAAGGTTTTGCGCTCCTGTGTAATCCGCCAGGAAGGATTCCATGGCGGCGTTGGCCTCGTCCGTGGTGTCGAAGGCGTAGTACATGACGCAATCCGTACCCGTGTCCCGGATAAAAGTCTCGCTGCTCATGACAAACTCATCGGCGCCGTAGTAGCGGTAGGAGAAGGCGTAGGGCACCGTTACCAGGGCAGCCACGGTGTAGTCCACATCCCGATACTTTACTGCCCGCTGAGCGTAGTTGGCACCATCCGGTACGTTTTCCAGAGGACCGTAAACTTCGCCGGTGTCGACGTCATAGTACTCATACTCCTCCACATACCGAATGGTCACTGTGTTCCCCAGCCGGGCCCAGTGACTGTCCATATCCGGTTTGTCGTAGTCATCTGTGCTGTACACAGCGGCAACATAGTTCCCGTCCGGGTCACAGAGCTTGGAAAGATCGCCCTCCAACACCGTCAGGTGGTCCAGGGCAAAGGAATCCATGCCGTAGAGCTGCACCCGGTCCGCCAGCAGGCCCTCCGGTGTACGATCCATGTAGCGGATGGCCTCGTCCAGCTGCTCTGGGGTATTCCACTGGCTCCAGACGGAGCGGTAATACTCCTCGGTGACAAATTCCTCCGCCGGGGCGGTCTTGCCGTAGATGCAGCCGCTGTCTGTGATGCCGCCCTGGGCATTTACGGCATCGATGACCTCCTGCGGCACCGCCATCTCGTCGTTAAAAGCGTCCCCGCCGGTCTGGAACTGGCCTGCGTCCGCCACAATGAAGTCACTGGCGGTGAAGTTGGCGGTGTATTTGTCCATGTCGAAGCCGCCCACAAAGGTGATGGTCATCGTCAGCAGCACCACTGCCAGGGAAAGGGAAAGAATGGTCACGAAGGTCTTTCCCCGGCTGCGGCCCAGGTTGGCCCAGGCCATGGACAGCAGGGACACGCCCTTGCCGCTTCGCTTCCCTTTCCGCTTCAGTGCTTTGCCCTCGGTGTAGCGCACTGCCTCCACCGGAGAGACTTTGCCCGCCAGACGTCCGGGACGGCGGCAGGAGATGCGCACCGTCACCAGGGAAAAGACGGCTGCTCCCGCAAAGAGGAGCGGACTGACTGAAACCACAGTGGTCACTTCATTGAGCCGCGCGGTAATGACAGGGGTGAGCACGCCGCCCAGCAGCCAGCCCAGCAGCAGACCGATGGGAATACCGATGAGGGAGAGAATCAGCGCCTGGGTGCGGATGATCCGCCGGAGCTGCCGGGGTGTGGTGCCGATGGTTTTCAGCAGGCCGTAGAACTGGATATCCCCGGTCACGGAGATCTGAAAGACGTTGTAGATGATGAGATATCCGGTGAAGATGATCAGCACCAGTATCACCACGATCACCGACAGCGTAGTCGGATCCATATTTTCCGACAGCTGGGCTCCGGTGTAACCCCAGTTGATCCCCAGGGCGATGTAGTCTGCTCCGGCGGTTTCGCTCTGATAGCCATGGTTTGCTAAAATCTGATTGAGATCCCCTTCAATGCTGCGATCGCCGTTTTTCAGCATCACATCCAGATTCCAATCCCCTGTCATGCCGTCACTCCCCGGCGGGGTGACCCCCACCTCCTGCAGCACCGCATCCACCCGGCTCTCGGGAATCAGAATGTGGTTGGCCACGATGGCCTCGTCGTAGTCCCACCAGCCGCACAGGGTAAAGGTTTGGGTGGTCTCATGGCCGTCCACGCTAAAAGTGACGGTAAACTGGGTGCCCAGCTTCGGCTCTACCCCCAGCAGCGCCAGGACATGGGTATCTGTGGCGGCCTCGTCGGTGCCTTCCTTGGGCAGTCGCCCCTCAATGGGGTCGCAGTACATCCAGTGGGCCTGGTTGGCATCAGAGTACCCCACCTCCACGTGGGACTTATTGAAAGGGACGTCCGTAGGCATGCCCAAAAAGCGGCGCAGGCCCCAGGACTTGATGAGAGGATCGTCTTTCAATTCCTCAAACTGCTCCTCTGTCAGGTACTTGAAGGTACCGTGGGACCAGCCTCCCGCCTGCCGGAAGTTGCTCTGCTGAATACCCTCGTTGATGGAGAGGGCGATGGTGAAAAGTGAGGTGAAGAGCACCGTGGTCAACACGATGGCCAGTACCGCCACAAGGTTCCGCGTCCGGTTGGCCCGCAGGCTTCGGAAGGAAAGATGCCGCACGCACTTGCGGTTTGCTACATTCATGGTTTCACCCCCTTACCGCGTCACGATCCGACCGTCCTCAATGCGGACGATGCGGTCGGCCATCTGGGCAATCTCCTCGTTGTGGGTGATCATGACCATAGTCTGGGCAAACTTCTGGCCGGTCACCTTCATCAGGCTGAGCACATCCTGGCTGGTTCGGCTGTCCAGGTTTCCGGTGGGCTCGTCGGCCAGAAGAATGGTGGGCTTGGTGGCCAGGGCCCGTGCAATTGCCACACGCTGCTGCTGGCCGCCGGAGAGCTGGTTGGGCAGGTTCTCGAGTTTTTTATCCAGGCCCAGGGTTGCGATGACCTCCTCCACATAGGCCTGGTCCACTTTCCTGCCGTCCAGCTCCACCGGCAGGACGATATTTTCCCACACGCTGAGCACCGGCACCAGGTTGTAGGACTGAAACACAAAGCCGATCTTCCGACGGCGAAAAATGGTCAGGGCCTCATCCTTTAGGGCGAAGATGTCCTTGCCGTCCACGGTGACAGTACCGGAAGTAGGCCGGTCCAGCCCACCCAGCATATGGAGCAGCGTGGACTTACCGGAGCCGGAGGTGCCCACAATGGCCACAAACTCCCCTTGCTCGATGCCGAGATCCACGCCGTCCGGGGCCTTTACCTGGGTATCCCCGGAGCCATAATATTTTTTCAGATCCTTAGTCTGTAAAATCGTCATGACTGTTCTCCTCCAATAAAAAAGTCTGTATCGTCCTTTGACAATACAGACTTTAGCATGGAAATCTGTCCTGGCACTTTCGAGAATGTGACAGTTTTGAAAGAAGTCCGTTACAGCCGGGGAAAAAAAAGGGAAAACACACTTCCCTTTCCGGGCCTGCTCTCCACCTTCACATAGCCTTCCTGCTTTTCCGCGATCTGCCGGGTAAGGTAGAGGCCGATGCCCACCCCCTCCGCCTGCCAGGCACCGGGAGCGCGGTAAAACCGTCCGAAAATTTTGGCCTGCTCCTCCTCATAAATGCCCGGACCAGTATCGGCCACCTGGATGGCGGAGAACAACTCGTAGTTTTTTACCTCCACCGTCACAGTCCCGCCGGACGGGGTATACTTGACGGCGTTGTCCAGCAAATTGCATACCGCCTCCTCCGTCCACTTGGGGTCAAAGACAGCGGAGCCCTCCATCTGCCCAACGGCCAGGGCAATGTCTTTTTCCGCCGCCTTGGGGGCATACTGGGCGGCGGCCCGCTCTACCACTGGGGAAATCTCGCCGGGCTGTGGATGGAGGGCCAGGATCCCCGTTTCCAGCCGGGAGGTCTTGACCAGGGCCTCGATGAGCATCTGGAGTTTTTCTGCCTGGGCGGAGATGGCGGCGGCACAGTCCCTCCCCTGAGGCGTGAGGGGCTGCTCCGAGAGCAACTGGGCATAGAGCTGCAGATTGGCCACCGGAGTCTTGGTCTGGTGGGAGATGTCGGAAATCAAGGCGCTGATCTGGTCCTTCTGCTCCCGCACGTTCCGCGCAGACAGGGCGCTGGCCGTCAGATACCGCCACAGCCGGCTTTCCAGAGCAGAGAGGCGGCTCTCGTCAAAAGTTCCTTCGGAAAAGCTGCCGTTCATGGCCGCGGTGAGCATGTCATCCAGCCGCTTCATGGTGCAGGCAGTCCGCCAGCGGTCATAGACGACCACAGCCAGCGCAAGCAGCAGGACCGCTCCTATCACAAGATACCCAGTCATGATTTCACCGCCCAAGTATAGCCGATGCCGTACACCGTTTTCAGATATTCCGGTTTGGAGGGGTCGGCCTCCAGTTTGCTTCGCAGCCGCTTGACCGTGACGGACAGGGCATTTTCCTCCACAAAGTCCGCACCATCCGTCCATACCCGGTCCACTAGCGTAGCCCGAGGCACGGCATGCCCCCGATTCTCCACCAGCACCCGCAATAGCTTCTGTTCTGTTTTGGAGAGCTCCACTCCCCTGCCATCCCGACGAAAGTTCATCTGTTCAAAATCAAAGGCAAAGGGGCCCACGGTCAGGATCTGGGATGCCTTGGGGGCACTTCGGCGGAGCTGGGCGTTCACCCTGGCCCGGAGTACCGCCAGAGAGAAGGGCTTGGTGATATAGTCGTCTGCTCCGGCCTCCAGCCCGGTGACCTCGTCCAGCTCCAGATCGTTGGCGGTAAGCAAGATCACCGGAGTGACGTCGCCCTCCGCCCGCACCTGATGTAGCAGGTCCAGGCCACTGCCATCGGGGAGATTCACATCCAGAATCAGCAGGTCGAACCGGTCTTCCGCCAGCGCTTCCCGGGCCTTGGCCAGGCTGGGCCGGCAAACGACAGACACCTCCGGCCCCGTCAGGGCCATGGCGATCCCCCGCCCCAGGGTCTCATCGTCCTCCAAAAGAAAAATGTGTTTCATGTTCGGTCCTCATCGTTTATTGTTTCCATTCAAAGCGCAAGGGTTTGTGATTTTTTATTATACCACAAGTTCCGGCTTCGGAACACGGGAATCAGTTGCCGACCATGAGGCGCTATGATAAAATCTACCTACCGCCGCCAACCGAACCGGATTTGACGAACAGAACGGAGAACAACATGAAAGAAGTAGATCCAAAGAGCACCTCCCGGGCGCGGGCCTTTGAGCTCTGGATGAAGGCCCCCATGCCCATGGTGACCCTGATGAAAACGCTGGATGTGACGGCGCTGGTGCGGCTGAGCCGGAAACAAGGCTACAAGTTCAATGTGCTCTTTGCTGGTGCATCGGAAAGGCGGCATCGCTACCTGCGACATTCCCGTTTCCACTGATTTGGAGAAATTTAATCGGGATTACCCGAAGCTCACCGGACAGGTTCATGAGAGCGGAGAGATCTTTGAATTGGGCGAGGACTATATGGTGATCGGCACCTCCGCCCTAGTGGGGTATGAGATCGACGGCGCAGTGAATATCTACGCCGGATGTTACAACAATCCTTTCCTCATCTGGGGCAAGTGCCGGAAAAAGTGGCTGCGCACCACCCTGCCGGTGTCCTTCCAGTTCCACCACACCCAAATGGACGGAATCCCCGCCGCGGAATTCTTAGAGCGGCTGCAGCAGGAGATCCATTAGATATCGGGATCAATCTGACCCGGAACTATTTGACTGTTTGGCCCACATTGTAAAGGACGTACGCTCTATCACAAGCATGGAAAACACCGGTATTCTCAAAGCGCAGCTCTTTGAAGCCCCCTGACCGGCATCCCCCGGCACAAGTGGCACGAAAACGCACTTACTGCAACCGCCGATGCGGATGTTGTTTTCCTCGATCCGGACAACGGTTTGGAAACCGCAAAGATGCGCCAGCGTGGACGCACAAAGGATAAACACGCCAAATGGCAGGAAGTGAAGGATTCCTAGGATCGGGGACAGAGCGTGATCTTATATCAGCAACGTCCGCAGGTGACGAAAAAAGGAACCTGTATCCAGGGCGTCCTTGATTTCCAGAACTTCTTTTTAAAAGCCGACAGCACCTTGCTGTTGGAATATCCCGGTATACAAATTGCTATTACCTTATATTTGCACATGACGCACATCGTACTATCTTGGAAAATGTGTATTACTCGATAGCACAAAACTGGAATGGTCTGTGCAATCCAGTTGTTCTTTGCCCGACGGGCAGTCAATAAAAACAAAATCCTCCTATGCTGTGTTTTGTCAGGAGAAACAACACAGTATGGGAGGATTTATTTTTACAGTAGACAGGTAGGAATGTTTGCCTGCCTCAGTCCCTTTTGCAGCATACGTATGGCAATGGTTCCGCTCACCAGAAAATAATCATTTCACCATGCGCAGAGGAGCTATTCGCCCTGCCGCTATTTCTCATAGCTGCCATCCTTGGGCCGCGCGCAGGATTCGATGATGTCAGTAATCATCTCCACCTCATCCCCGCAGTCCTGCCGCAGCCACTCCTTGATGATGGCAGCGATGCCCTCCACATAGTAGGCGATGTAATAGGGCCTGTGGGCAGCTGGGATCTCAAACCGCTCCAGAATGGGACCGAGGATGTGCTGCTTCAGCTCTCCATACCGGGCATAGGCCTGCATGCTGCCGGGATTTCGGAAGGCCGCCCGATAGACCTTTTTGTTGTCCCGGATGAAGTGGAGATATGGAAGAAGATATTCCCGGGTGACCAGAACCAGCTCTTTCCGCTCCCGGCTGCCCATATTGCCCAGGACCTCTTCTTCCTGCTGGGGAAAATAGGAGAGAAAGCGCTGGTTGATCATCTCCAAGGTCTCGTTCACCAGGTCGGCAATGGTCTCATAGTGCAGGTAGAAGGTAGACCGGTTCACACCGGCCTGGTGACAGATCTCCTTCACCGTGATATATTCCAGATCCTTCTCCTCCAACAGTGCGATGAGCGCCTCGTCCATTCGCAGGGCGGTATTGAAATATTTGCTTTCGGACTTGTTCATCTGCCGCCCTTCTCTCGTATTTATTCTGCCGATTCGCTGATCTCCCGGGCCAATTGCATGATCGTAAAGGCATACTTTTCCTTACCGGACCGCAGGAGCTTCTTGTAGACGGGATAGTTCAGGCCTATACCGATGATACCCAGAATTCCCAGAAGGATTCCGCCCCCTGTCATCAGGATGCCGCCTCCTCCGATCACCTGCATGGAAAGGCACATTCCCAAGCCGAGGACCAGGGCCATCCCGATACCGAAGCCATAGGCGAAGAGAGTCGCCGAGCGCTTTGCTTTCCAATCCAGCTTTCTCAAAGCGACGACCTTGGAGGTATCCTTGGGGGCGTACTCATTGGCAATAGCTTCCGCAAAAATTTTATCCGTGTTCATGGTGATAGTCTCCTCTTATAATCGATTGCTTTTCTGCAGCTGCTGAGATGATCATAGAGGATATAGGGCCAAAAGAGAACGACACCTTCGCCCCTTTGTGCTGATTTCAGCCAAAGATGGAGTTTAATCTGAGGGAGAGAACTCTGTAATCGACGGGACTGCCCTTTTGGAAAAACGCCTTATGCTTTTTTTCCCGTCAGATAAATGCCAACGATGACCGCGATCAGGACAATGGGGACCGACCTGACAAACAGCCACTCAAATGCGTGAAAAACCGTGCCTGCAACGGCAATTTCCGGGTCACTAAAATCCCAGCTCAAGTAAGGACTATTGCCGACTACTAAGGCCGCGGAAACTGCCACGATCACCACACATAATGCGATCAGCGACCAATGAAGGACTTTTCTTCTGCGTGTCTTTCTCCGTGCGAACTGCAAATTGATAATCTCCAGCTTTTCGGAGAGCGCTTTGACCGTATCCACCTCCGATTCCATCACAGTCTCTCCAAGTAACGTGCTCACGGGGGTCTCAAGCACTTCCGACAGGGAGATCAGCATATCGGAATCTGGGACTGACAATCCTTGCTCCCATTTCGAGATGGTTTGCCGCACTACATTCAGCTTCACAGCAAGATCTTGTTGGGAAAGCCCCTTCGATTTCCGGATTGCCTTGATATTTTCGTTTAACATGTGGATAACTCCTTTCACTCAGGTGTTACCGCCATTGTATGGAGAATGGCCCGTTGCCGCAAGCAACGCAGATTAACACGGCTTATTTCTGCAATTCCTTCCGCAAATCGTCCAGATACAGCTTCTGCTGTCGCTTCAGATAGCCGGGGACGAAGGGGCGCATCCACCAGTGCTTACCTGCCACGGCCTCGGTGCAGGTCAGCCGGGTACCGCCCTCCGCCGCCTCGAAGATGCCCTCCCAGGAGCCGGACATATTGCCGTTCTCCATGGTGAAGGCCCAGAAGCGAGGCGGCTCACAGGCTGTGACAGTAAAATTAGTGGCATAACCGCTTTTGGCATACTCCACAAAGTGAGCCTCGTCCAAGATTTCCACCCGGGCCAAATCACTGCGCCAGACCGGATGGGCAAGGTCAGTCACTGTCTGCCACACCTGCTCCACCGGGCAGAGGAAATGGACTGTCACCTTGGAAGTCGCCATGCGCTCACCCCTTCTCCGGTTTTTTGTTGAACTTCAGGCTGATTCCCCGGCGGTCTGCCGCCTCCTGAAGCAGCCCCACGGCGGCGAGGGCACGATTCTTGATCGGCTGCTCGTCCAGCTCCGACCGACTGTCCAGCGAAGCCTTCACGGAGCGCAAATCCTCCAAGGGCAGGAGATAGACCGCCATGTTGAAAAAAGTCTTGCGGCGGCCGTCGTTGTAATGGGACAGAAGTCCTTCTAAAATAGCCCGCTTTTCCTCCAACTGGGCAAGGTAAACGCCCAGTCCCAGCTCCCGGGCCTGAACAATCTTCTGCTGCCGGTTCCGGTGCGGGACAAAGGAATCACCGTCGTCAAATCCTTCGTAGCGGGAACAGGGATACTCCGGGCACTCCCAGCAAAATTGGACACTGCCATGCTCCAGAGAGCACTTGGCCAGGGCGCAGCTCTGATTTCCTGCTCCGCCGCCGCAGCCGGGACAATAGTCGCCCAGGCGCATGGAGCACAGGGCGCAGTCCAAGCCGCACAAGGAGAAGCGGGTTTCCGTGCGGGTAAAGCCTTTCATGCCGTTCCCTCCTTTAAAACCACAGTACCTGCTCTTCCCGGAATATCGGAGTTTTCCCATGGCCATAGGGATCGTAGCGGTTTTTGTTGCAGCCGAATTCCTGCAAAAAGCAGATCTGCTCCACCTCATTCCAGCGAATGAGGGAAATGCCATCAAAGCTCTGGACTGTGCCGTCCGTCATGTCACACCGGAAGGACCACTCCACCACGGTCTGATCCTCTTTGTGGAAATACTGCCGGATGTCCCAGCGCTGTACCGTTCCCCGGGTGTTCCACTCATCAAACCAAAGCTTGATCTTCCCGCTGCCGTGATACTCCGGTCCCCAGCTCTCGATGTAGACGGCATCAGGCGCAAAGAGGTTCTCAATACCTGTGTCCTGCTTGTTCAGCCACATGGAAAACCAGCGGCGAACCTGCGCTTCCCTTTGCTCTTGTATCTTCATGGCAGCCTCCTGATCCATTGTTCACATGTCCGCTTTTTTCACCGGCTGTCGGATCACCGTTTTCAGCCGCTCCGGTTTGCACCGCCGCACATCGCTTAAATAAATCTCGTGGTGGAACCGGCCTTCTCCAAAGTCCTCCTCATAGCCCTGGGCCTTGGCGTATTCCTCCATGGCGGCCACGGTGGCGGGCTCGTCGTCATAAGGGCCGATGTGCATGCACTGGACGCACAGCCCCTCCTCCCAGGGAAAGAACTCCACCCGGGAGAAGTCCTGCCGTTTCTTTTCCGCGGCCTCCCGAATGGCCCAGTCCAAAACCTCTTTTGTCACAAACTCCGGCAGGCGGATGAGGGAGATCCACTGAAAATCCTTTTTACAGGCGTAGTTTACCCCTTGGACGCCCTCCTGCCACCAAAGCCCTTCCAGAGGCGGCATCACATAGTCGAAGTAGCTCCCCAGCTTGTACCTGCCCAGCTTGCTCATTTTGATGGTAAACGCCACGGCGTAGAGCATACCCAGTGCCTGCTTGTAGGCGCCGTCTTTCTCATTGGGGTCGCCCTGACCCCGTACTGCCAGAAAGTTCATGGCGGGTACAGTGACGATGCCGGGCGTCCTGGGCGGCAGATAGAACTCCTTGTACGCTTTCTTGTAGTCAAAGGCCATGGTCATTTCCTCCGCTTTTGAGACTTCTCCTGAAGCGCCAGACAGGTAAGGCGGGTAAGCGCAGTCATGGAGTCCCGATCGTCCACATTCTCCACCCAGATGTAATCCTTGGCTCCCTGGTAAGGCGGAGCCTTTGGCAGGTTGGGGAACGCTGCTTCACCCTGTGGAGTGACCTTTACAAAAAACTGGTCGTTGCAGATGACGGAAAAGAACAAATCGTCGCAATAAAGGCCGTATTCACCGAACATCTTCCGGCTGCGGATGGCTCCGGCATCCCGCAGCTGCTCGGCCACATAGTTCACAAAATCCGGATGAGACGCCATGCTAATCCCTCCTTCGGTAACGGGCAGTCAATGTTTTGGCCAAATTTCCAATCTGCTTGCGCAGTTCTTCCGGTTCCAGCAGTTCCGCCTTGTCTCCGAAGGTCAAAATCCAGCTGAGCACGCTGTCCGCATCGGGAAAGCCTCCGGTAAAGCGCAGTTTACCGTCTGGCTCCACGGTGAAGCAATCAGCGCCGTACTCCTCCACCAACCGCCAGCGGCAGGCCGGATCAAAGAGAACGATCACCTGATACTTGGCCGGAAAGATGCGCTCCGGCTCCAGGTTGGGCAGGGGTGCGGAACGAGGGGCAAAGGGTTCCCCAGAGGCGAGTTCCGTCATGCGGTTCAGCTTAAAGAGGCGAAAATCCTTCCGCACTTGGCACCAGCCCCATACATACCAAGCGGACCAGTGGAACACCAGGTAATAGGGCTCAACGGTACGCACCGATTCTTCCTTGGGCGAGAAATAGGTAAAACGAATGGTGCGGTGCTGCTCGATGGCTCCCTGAATGAGCTCGATCTTTGGCGGCAGGCTGGTCTTGTACCAGGAGGAGAGGTCAATGAGCATGTGGGCGCCGCCGGGCACCAGGCCGCCTGTCCCGGCGGACAGTTTTTCCATCAGCTGCGCATAGCGTCGGGTGCCGCTGACGCTGTCCAAGCTCCGCAGCCCTGCCAGAATGGCCTGCATCTCCGGATCAGTGAGCACCGTTCGGCCCACCCGGTAGCCCTCCATGATGGAGATGCCGCCGCCCGCACCCTGGGCGGTGGAAACGGGAATGCCCGCCTGGCACAGGGACTCAATGTCCCGCTGGATGGTCCGGCGGGACACCTCGAACTGCTCCGCCAGCTCCGGGGCGGTGACCTTCTCCCGCTGGAGCAGGATGGACAGGATGCCGATGAGCCGCTCCATTTTCATGGGATGCACCGCCTTTCCTGTTTTGCCCATTATAGCATAGGAACACGACAACTGTCTGTCATGTTTTCCTTGGAACGGCAATCTTTTCTTCCGCAAGCTGGATGACAAGGAAAAATCCGGCGTATGTATGCTGGGCGCAGGAAAATAAAAGGCCTGGCTCTCAGGCCAGGCCTTCACAGAGAAGTATGGGGTTGAAACGGTGGATACCACTCCGGATGGCTACCGGCTGCTGGCTCTCTCCTTTGACGGAACGAAGCCCCGGTTTGCGAAGAACGCCAAATGGCGTACCTGTAAAGAAAGATGGGAATCTGAATTTGAAATTGCGTTTGGCAGTTGTCCCAGTATAAAGCGGATTTGCCGGTAACATCAGGTACGCAGCCGGAAGGTTTGAGGGGCGAATTTGTAGACCAGAATGCAGGCCACGATGGAGTATGCCACGCAGAAGACAATGCAGGCCGCCCCGAAGGCTAGGGTAGGCAGGCGGAGGTTCATCATGGCGTAGCAGGCCACATAGGTGAGGATCATCACGATGCGGTAGGTGCCGCTTTTCATCTCCGTCCCTGCTGTGTAGGGCTGCAGCAGATAGTAGACGGTCAGATAGTGGATGGAGAAAAACAGGCTCATGGCCAGAATAGACACCAGAAGCACTACATAGTTCATGGGATTCTTGGTTCCGCCGGAGGCATAGAGGGTCAAGCACAGGCCCGCGCCGATGACCAGGGCTGGGACAGCATTGATTTTCATGATCTCCCGCAGGCGAATCTGGAACAACTTCAATACAAAGTCCGGTCTCTTGAAAAAAGAGTAGGTCAGCAGGCTATGGTCGCAGTTCATGAACAGCGCCTTGGTAAAGCCGGTGCCCCGGTTGATGAGGTACATGATGAAGGTGAAATAAGGAAGCCAAGTCATCACCATCTCGTTGACATCCGCTTTGGTGCCGGGCTGTACGGTCATGAGCAGTAGGACGCCGCAGCAGAGAAAGGCGCAGATAGCGACAATGCGGAGAGTGGAGCGCCACAGGATCTTCCTGTGCCGCTTGATGAAGAGCTCATTGAGGTACTCAAAACCCTGCTTCCGACTGGTGATGGAGTCGTCCGTGGAGATGATTTTCTCGCTGGTAGTTTTGTCCGTCTTTTTCACGGTGTCCATCTGATTGGTCACCTGGGACAGCAGCTCCTTATTAATCTCCCGGTAATAGGGGAATCGCGCCATCTGCCGAAGCCCCCAAATCCCCGCCGGGAGGCAGAGCAGGAACAAAGCGGCGGAAAGTTTCAGGGGCAGAACGATTCCCATGGTGGGCGGGAAATAGGCCAGAGCCAGCAGCACAAATGTCAGGATCCAGGTGCTTTTCTGGAGCTTTGTGTTATTGCGGACATACCCGTGCTTCTCATAGTCCTGCAGCGAGTAAGCAGACACCGCCAGTTTGACTCCAGCCACGCAGAAGGGGATCAGCAGGCACAGCCACAGGGGCACCCCCTGCATCAGGCCCCACAGGAGCATACAGGGCAGGAAGCCCACCACGGTCTTTGTCAGATCATAGCCGAAGTGCACCAGGGTATAGGAACGGGCATTCATCCGCAGAAGAATGATGGCATAGTACTTGTCCCGGGAGGGGTCAAAGAGGTTGGTATTCATGTACGAGCCCACCAGGGTCAAAAACAGCAGGATGTGCAAAAAGGACTCCCGGGCCGGTACCATGGAATGAAGCTCCCCCGGTGCAAGGACCATGAGGAAGAAGTAGAGAAGCTTGAAAAGAAAGATGGTGACAAGTTCCCAGAGTACCGACAGCACATTGGCAAAGATCTTGAACCCTCTGACCTGATAAATGGTGGCAGGCAGCAGATGCTTCAGCAGCGGGATTTGCCTGATAGAGTAGAGGATGCTGTTGACCCGGTAAGTGTTTTTCAGGGAAAAGGATATCCGCAGTGTGTTAAGCATAGGCTTCCTCTTTCAGCGCCGCGATGATTTTCTCTTTAAACTCCTGGCTGTCCAGGTTGGACTTCTCCACCGCTTCCAGTTCCCCGTGGCTGAGCAGCACGATCTCATCGCACAGGTCCAGGGCCAGATCCAAGATGTGGGTGGAGAAAATGGTGATCCGGCCCTCCTTCAAAGAGCGGAGGAGCCCCTTCATCTCCTCGGCAACCACCACATCCAGGGATGTCAGAGGCTCGTCCAGCAGCAAAACCTTAGGCTGGGCAATGATGTTGATGAGCATCTGCATCTTGTTCTTCATGCCGTGGGAGTAGTCCTTCAAAAGCTTGTCCCGGTCCTCCGGGGCGATGCTCATCATGTTAAAGTATTCATCCAGGGACTGGGGGTTCTGGATGGAGCCTCGGTTGATGTCCACAAAGAATTTCAAAAACTCCCGCCCGGTGAGAAATTCGGGCACTGTGGGGGTGGAGAGCACATAGCCCATATCCTCCGGCGCTACCTCCCGGCGCACGCCGCTCTCTTCCAGATAGAAGCTGCCGCCATCCACCTTGAGATCCCGGTTCAGGCAGTTGAAGAGAGTGGTCTTGCCGGCGCCGTTGCGGCCCAGCAGACCGTAGATCTTGCCATCGGAAAAGGTAAAGTCGATGTCCCGCAATACCTCTTTCTGCTCAAATCGCTTGGAGAGGTGTTCGATGATCAAATTCATAGGGTTCTCCTTTTCATCTGGATCGGTGGGCAGCGTTCAGCTTGCCCTGCTGTAATCTTGTGGCCATTATACGGGGTTCGGGCTGGAAAGGCAACTCCTATTTCCTGACCTCCCATCTCAAAAAGATACGCAAAGCCCTGCCGGGCACCGATTCCGCTGATACCACATTCTATTTCGACCACTATCTGGTGAAGACTGCGGCGGCGGAATCCAAGTGGCACTATGACAAAATCCTCGCGCTGGCGGAGACGCAGGATTATCTTCTTCTGGTGATGGGAATGAATCATGCCATGGCTATTGAGAAATCTAATCTGGAGGGCGGCAATATTCCGGAATTTCGCCACTTTTTAGAGGAGAAGTCTGCCTGGCAGTCGTAGTCGGCTCCGTCGTCTGCTGGCTCTGGATGATCCGGATGCCCCTCAAGGAGTTCGCTCGATATGCCCTCTATATGGCGGTCATGGACGTTGAGATCTGCCGGAACGAGCTGAAGGGCAATCAGATTGGGGACACGGTTATTGCGTTTCCACCCAGAGAGGAATCCCTGCAGGAGCAATACCACCTCTCCTCTTTTTGGAGATGAATCGAACCAAGAGCCGCCAGCAGCTCCAGGTGGAAATTGCGGACATGGAGCAACACCCCCAGGAATCCCGACAGTACATGGGCCTGCCCAAAGAACAGTCGGAGGTCGGGATTCCTGGGGAAAACGATTTGTGACAGACCAATTTCTGTCCATCAGGCATAGTGGTTTTTAATGCGTAATAGACAAAGAATAAAGCCCGCTGAAACCCATAGATTTCAGCGAGCTCTATTATGGTTTTCACGAACTGAATCGTAGGATTGCTTTTTTCGCAGAATCTGTAGAGTATGACAATAAATCCGGATATGTTACCATGGAACCGGTAAATGGTGATATACGCGGCAATATTGATGGTGAACATACACTTAGAGCAATTTTCAAGGCTCAAGAAGATGGATCGCTTTCAGAAGACCGATGTGTCTTTATAGAGATATTTTCAATAGAAATGATAAATCCGAACACATTACCTACTCTGATAATGTAGTTCGGATTATCATTGTTTGGTCCGAGTGGTGGGACTCAAACCCACGACATCCAGCTCCCAAAGCTGGCGCGCTATCAACTGCGCTACACCCGGTTATAAAACTATTTTAACTGTGGCCTAACATGTGGTCAAGGTCGTTTTTTGACCAAGTGCTTTGCTGAAACGGTTCCCGCTGCCGGCAGTATCCCCGTGGATTGAGGGGGTGCGGCTTTTCCCTCGTGAATGGGGCGGACAGTGCTCCCAAAGCAAGCACGCTACCAACTGCGCTACACCCGGTCATGAAGTTGTGGGGGTAACCTTGGATATGTTCTCACAAAAACGCATGAGATCCTGGTTGCTCCACCCTGTCGGGTTCATGAAAGAGGAGCCAGTTGTTTCTACAACCAGCCCCTTTTATTTTACTGGATTTCCATGTAAAGTCAAGTAGATTTTACTTTGCAGAGCTTCGCTCCCGCAATCGCCATTGCAAAAACGAACCAGAAAATGCACATCACACGGGGATAATTCCACAGATAATCTGCCAAGCCGCAGACCATGGCGCCGCAAAGTGCAGAAGCTGCTGCACAGGTAATCGTGCGGGCAGCAGAATCATCACAGTGGCGGACAGCATGCGCCGCCCGTTTGATATTCCAAAGCATCCCGCCCACAAATCCGATGATTCCAAGCAGGCCTGCCTCAATCCAGACTTGCAGGTAAAAATTATGCGCGTGGACAAACGGTGCCTCACCATGGTACAGGTTGAAATCCGAGATATACGCCTGTGTGGCAGCTGTTCCCAATCCTGCACCTGTCACCGGGGATTTCTTGATAACCTCCAGTGCTGCTTCATACAGCGGGATTCGGCTGGCAGTGGAGGAATCATTGAAGTTTGTAATGGTGAGGATTCGGTTCCAGATCGTATCCGGCAAAAACGGGATGCACAGCACACACAGTACCGCAAACCCCGGGATCAGCTTCGGTTTCCACAGGAACACAAACACCACCATGGCACAGGCAATCCCCACCCAGCTTGCCCGGGAATAGGTCATGCCCAGCGCAGCAACACCTACAGCCGCCACGCCGCACGCTATCAGCCGGCTGTACCACCGGCGGGAGCACAGCACCAACGCCAAGACCAACGGAAGCAGCAAAATCAAAACTTCTGCAAACGTATTGGGATTATCAAAATAGGACTCCACACGGCCAGGCATCCCGGCGTTTACCGTCATATCCACATAGGACTCGTTGACCTCAACACCCTGGATTCTCTGATACACGCCGTACAAAGAGGATACCAGCACGCAAACGCTGCCGCCTGCCGCCAAACGCTTCAGATCCTCTGTGCTGCGGACCGCACTGACGGTCACCAGTACGCAAAGTGCCGCAGAAATATGGTAGAACAAAAAGCGGAGAGACTCAGACGGCACATAGGAAAACGCCACCGCCAAGAACATGGCGCCAAAGAGCAGCATCGGATAAAAGCCGATATGCACAATGTCCATCCGGAATCGCTCCTGATGCATGGCCCCCACGTAAAACAGCGCCAGCAGCAGCACAAAGCCCATCAGGCTGTATGCATTGTTCCAGTGGGAAAACGGGATCACCCACAGCAGCATAATCATCCAAGACTGTGCAATGGCAGTCTCGTCCCCCATGGAAAATGCCAGACGGGCAAAAAAACTGTCCTCAAACGTCAGCCGGAGTGCCAGATACAGCTTATGCAGCACCCAGGCAGGCAGGTTGATCAAAAACGTCAGGACCCGGCACAGCAGGCTGTCCGGCCAGGAGCGAGCTACAGCTCCCTGGCGGCACAAAACTCCCAGAATCCGGCTTTCATCGATTTGGGCATTGCACCAGCCGCCCAATCGAACCAGGCAACGATGCAGGGCGCTCTGGTCGTACACAGCCAACAGCACCATCCACATGTGGTAACAAAAACTTTCGCGCAGGTATGTCATGAACCGTATTTCTCCATTTCCTCAATTCCGATTTTTCAGCCGATACAGTTGGGTCAGCAGGAAGAAATGCCTGCCCCGCACCAAGCTGGCCACCAGCTGCTTGTTGCGGGTCATCCCCTCCGGCACCACTTCCGCAATCGCCTTGGCCATCTCCGGACTGGCACACAGCGCCTCTACCATCTGCTGCTTCTGCCGGAATGGCTTGTCATTTCCCTTGGCATATTCATTTCCGATGGCAATCAGAAGCCCTGCCCAGTTGGAATACTCCCGCCACTGGGGCCGGGCCTGTTCCAGATGATATCGGGCCGCCAGTGCTTCCTTCCGCTCCATGAAGCGGCGAAACACCTGAAGGAAATCCCGCATGTACTTATGGGTGGCAGACGCTGGATTGATGAGATACCGGTATAGGGGCCGCTCCGTCACCGCCAGTTTATGGGCGTTGCAGAAATACTCCATCAAAAACAGCTCATCCTCCAGATAAGCCCCCTCAAAGGAGATCCCCACCGTCTGGATGATCTCCCGGGAGAAAAGATACCGCCAGATGAAGCCGTTGAATACAGGCATCCGCAGCCGGTCCCCCAGCAGCGGGTAGACGATTCCCTTCCGGATTCCGTCCTCATCATAGACACCATCGGGCAAAACCAGCTCAACGGAGGACTCCCCTCCGACGCAGAGGTTCAGATGTGCACAGGCAGCTGAGTCCGCGCCAGACTGCTGGCAAAGGCTCCACAGTGTCTCCAGGCAGTCCGCCTCGTATCGGTCATCCACATCCAAAAACGCAATATATCTCCCCTGTGCCTCCCGCAGGCCAGTGTTCCGCGCTTCGCTGACCCCGGCATTCTTCTCTTTGTGGAAAACCCGGATGCGGCTGTCCTCCGCCGCGCATGCATCACAGATGGCGGGAGACTGATCCGTACAGCCGTCATCAATCAGCAGCAGCTCCCAATCCGAGTAGCTCTGCCGGACAACACTCTCTACGCAATCCTTCAAAAACTTCTCCGCCTGATAGACAGGGACGATGACGGAAATGCCGGGCATGCTGCCACGCTCCTCTCTGGTGTTATGTCACATCGGTATTGTACCCCATTCCCCTGCTGCGGTCAACCGGGCTTTTCCGGTCCGCTCGAGGTTTCCTCGACACTCATGGAAAAGCACCTTTCCCTCGTCACACAGTTGCGTCTCCAGGGCGAGGCCTCTGGCTCACCATTCTGATTTTGCTGAGGCCAGCCAAAATGCAAAAAGCAGCCTGCTGACCTGCAACAGGCTGCCCGCATGGGATACGTTTTTCAGCATCAATCTTCATAATGCCGCCAGCAATCCCTGGCAGCCCTGCAGCACATCCTCCCAGGTTTTTGAAAAATCACCGGTGTACCAGGGGTCGGCCACTTCCTGTCCGGGCCGATTGGCATAGTCCAGCAGAAGGTGTATTTTCTTTTCCGGATCGCCGCCGCAGATCCGGCGCATATTCCGAAGGTTGGCGCTGTCCATTCCGATCAGGACATCAAATGTCTCATAATCCTGCCGGGTGAGCTGTCGGGCCGCATGGCCGGAACAACCAATTCCATGCTCCGCTAGTTTTTGTCTCGCGGGCGGATAAACCGGATTTCCGATCTCCTCCGTGCTGGTCGCCGCAGACGCAATCTCAAATTGGGCTTCCAGCCCTGCCTGCCGCACCAGATCCTTCATCACATATTCAGCCATGGGGCTTCTGCAGATATTGCCGTGGCAAATAAATAGTATTTTGGTCATCTCTTATATATCCCTTCATAAGCCTGCAAGCCATTGATATGACTGGCTTTTCGGCGCTTTTTCTTTTCATCGTAGTTGCCATTCTTCCCACGCAAATCTGCGCAATTCTACGCAATTTCATGGGCAAATGGTGTAGTAATTGGTGTAGTAATTGGTGTAGTACCAACTGCGGATTTGACCTGATTTTTCAAGCTGTCACAGCGGGGAACGCAAGGATTTTTGCCATCTGTTCGGCTGCCCGGTCAAAGCTGGCGTGGGTGTAAACATTCAGCGTGACCCCCACATCGGAGTGGCCCATCACATACTGCAAATTCTTGATATCCATACCCGCATTGGCCATGTTAGTGCAAAAGGTATGGCGGAACACATGGGGCGTAATGTGCGGCAACGGCTTGTCCGGATGCAGCTTGCGATACTTCTTCATGGCCCAGCGCATCTCATTCTCGATGTGCAGCGCCACTTTGGGCTTGTCGTCCTTGTCCAGCAGCAAAAATCCGGTGTATCCGTCTACGATCATCTCTGTTTTGAGTGTCTTGCGACGAGCCAGGATATTTTTAAGGCTCTGGTACACCGTATCCGTCATGGGAATAAACCGGCAACCAGATTCGGTTTTTGTTTTCTCCACATAGTATTTGCCGCCCCGCTCCCGGACGAGCTGGTGATCCACCCGGATACGCCGGTTCTCAAAATCCAGATCACTTTTGGTCAGGCCGCAGAACTCGCTCACTCGCATCCCGGTTTCCAGCAGGATTACAAACTCGTCGTAATACTTGCGGTAGGTCTTGTCACCCCGGATAAAGCCCATCCAGACTTCCTGCTGCTCCTGGGTCATGGCGATTCGCTTTTGCGAGTCATTGGGAACGACCTCCACCAACTTGAAGTCGAAGGGATTCTTTCGGATGATATCCTCGTTGCAGGCCATCTGAAATGCCGGTTTGACAACGCCCCGTACGCTGGTGATGGTACTGTATCCCTTTCCGTCGCCGTGCAGCTTCATGATCCACTGCTGGGCATCGGATACTTTGATATCCCGGATCGGGCGGCATCCAAAATCTTCTTGCCGGATCAGATTCCGCACAAAATTGTACCCAACCTTCGTGTTATAGCGGACGCCCTGCTTTAGACTGATATACCGCTCCACCAGTTCTATGACGGTGATTTTTCCGGCGGCATAGTCGATTCCTGCATCAAGCTGCTTCTGGATTTCTTTCTCTTTTTCCCGCAGTTCCCTTAAATCAGAGGAATAAACCGTCTGGCGCTTTCCCCGGATATCCGTATAGCGGTATTGATAAATCAGGTCTTTTCTCTGGCTCTCTCCTGTCCGCAGGATTCTTCCCTTATGGTCTTTGCGCTTTTCGGACATTGTCAAACTCCTTTCCGTAATGGAAAGAGCCTTGATATGACACTTTGATTGTACCATATTCAGGCAGTCTTTCACACCACAAATTTCAGATGGAATACATCTGCTCGATAAATTGGTCAAACAGGCGTCGCTTTATCAGGCGCTTATTCCCCACCCACAGCACAAACCGACAGTCCTTTTCATTGGTGAGATCGCGCAGCTTGTTAATCCCTATGCCGGAGTAGGCGGCAGCTTCCTCCAAACTCAAATTGCTCTTTTCCCAGATGGGAACTTCTTTCATCGTACCGCCTCCTTATGGCGTCCCTGTACGAAAAAACTTACAGCCAGGTCTTTTACACCATCAAGTCCATGATCAAGGACGAGGATGCGGTTTTTGATATCCTGCAGGATACATATATCAAGGCCTTTACCCACTTGGGCACTTTTGATGGAGATTCCAAATTTCCCTCCTGGGTGCGGCAGATCGCGGCAAACACGGCGCGGGACTATCTGAAGCGGAAGCGGCCGGCGCTGTTTACCGAGCTTACCCCAGAAGATGATGTCGATGTACCTGTAGAAGAACGCTTTGTGGACAGCAGCAGCGAGAACCGACCGGATATGGTCCTTGACCAGGCCGAGACGGCGCGGCTGATCCGCGAGATCATGGACAGTCTCCCGGAGGATCAGCGGGCCGTCATCGGTATGTACTACTATCAGGAGATGCCGGTCAGGGACATTGCGGAGGCCCTGGGCACATCGGAGAGCGCGGTCAAGAGCCGGCTGCTGTACGGCCGCAGGAAGATTGAGGCAAAGGTACGGGACCTGGAGAAGCGGGACACCAAGCTATACGGTCTCTCTCCCCTTCCCTTTCTTCTCTGGCTCCTGCGGGGCCAGGAGGCGCAGGCCTTCCATCTGCCCAACCAGCGGGTCCTGCAGCATATACTGGCACAGACTGCCCAGACTGCTGCGGCTGCGACATCCGGATCCGCTTCCGCGGCCGGAGCGTCAAGCACGGCTGCAGCCGGAGGTACCGCAGCAGCCGGTACGGGCGCAGCCGCCGGCGGACTGGGCATCGTGAAGTTGGGACTCATCGGTTTGGCCTCTGTGGCAGTGATCGGCGCTGGTGCATGGGGAATCCATCACCTGCAAGAACAGCCAGCCGCGAATACGACCGCCATAGAAGATGGGGCTGGTACGGCGGAGAATGAAACAGAGCCCGGTCAAGACCCACAGGCTTCCGATTCTTATGATGCGGCCATCGCCCTCTACGGTGAGATCATCAGCAGTGCCCCCGACTACACCTACACCACCTCCGACTCGGCGCCTACAGGCCATTACCGGTATTCTATCTTTGATTTGCAGGATGGCGATCCTGTGCCAACACTGCTTCTGGCCCAAGAAACAGACTCAGGGAACTGGTATGTGCGATTCTTCCAATACGACCCGGAGGCAGATTCTGTGATCCAGCCGGAGGAGAGTCTGGAAGAAGGCTCCAGCGGAGGCGGGTATCATGCCGGTCTGGCCCGGGAGGCAGACGGAAACGGCGTTCGCCTCACAGAGACCTACGGTGGGAGCGGTGATACCGAGATCACCCGCATTACCCTCACGGACGGGACTCTGGTTCGGGAAACCCAGTGGTCCGGGAAATTCACTGAAGTGCCGGAGGCACTGGGCCTGATCGAGATCAACTGGACAGAGGTCTCCTTCCATGGTTCCGGCCAGAACGAGACTGCGGAGATCGGCGGCAATGCGGAGATCGAGGCGGAAGCTGTTCCCTCGTCCGGCTCCAAAAGTCAGGGAAACGGCGCAGAAGACGGCCGCATCGTCTTCACCGGCACCGTTGGCACCTACACCTATGAAGAAGTCATTGCCCTGCAGGGCTGTCCCGACCCCAACGCCCCCTGGACGGACTCCAGCCAGACCTTCCGCCTGATCGTGCTGGATACGCCGCAGGAGATGGAACTGCAATCGGGCGACCCGGTGGGTTCTCCAAGAAGCGGCATGGTGCGGCTGATTTCGGTTGCCTATGCAGAGGGCCTGGAGCAATATGACGGGCAGCATCTGACCTTCAGCATTGACCCCAGCAATACATACTGGCCCAGCGATTCTTCCATGCCGGTGGGCCAGCCCGCCACAAGAGATGTCCATGTGGTCGGATAAGCGCGCAGTGACGCTGATGAAAAGCTGCTTTGTCAAAAGAAACATGGATAGCGTGGAACATACAAAGCGAGGCAAACACCCGCTTTGCCCCCAAGTCGGTTGGCGGCAGCCAGCCATGTTTCTGTCCGCCTGAGGCGTAAACAGTGTGCCCCAGGAGGAATCCAGACGCCCTGAAGGAGGATTGCAAAGCGCTGCATAGCCACCTGGAGGAACAGGCAGATGTCACAGAGAAAGCCGAACAGTCTGCCCCCACCTCGTCCCGTCAACGGGGAGGAGACCTTCTGGATCGATCTGGCCGATCCGCTGCACGTAGAAACCCCGACCTTCTTTCCCCCGCCGGATGGGCACTATTTGAGACTGGAAATCTGCATGCGGAAGAAAGCAAGATCGTCTCAAGATCACAAAGAGGTTCCATGAATTAGGAAAGGAAGATGATTTTCATGATCAGAAAACTGACCCTATTTTTATTGACCGCCTGTATGCTGCTCGCCCTGGCCGCCTGCGGCGGGAACGCAGAGGACGGAGGGGACTCCCAGAGCGACAGTGAGGGGCTCCAGTCAGCGCAATCGCATGGCACCAGCGGCCAGGGGGACGATGACGCCTCCGACGGGGGCCTGCAGCCCATCGCACTCCAGGGAGGGATCGATCTGGAGAGTGCGGAAGCTGTGCCGCTGGACGCCAGGCTGGCGGGCAAAACCGCCCAGAATGAAAGCCAGTGGTACTCATTTACCACGGATACAACAGAGAACGCCACATACAAGATCACGGCGGTCAATCAGACACCGGAGACCAGCGACCTGTGCGTGCGGGTCTATGACGAGTCTGGCGAGACGATCCATGACCCCTATGGCTCCCCGTTAAAGGCAGGGCAGCGCGGAAAAGCGGCCACACTCAGCCTGAACCTGCCGCCCGAAACCACCTATTACATCAAAATCTGGGCTGACAAGGGTGACGTCATTGACTACGTCCTTACTGTCCGAAGTCCGGAGGGGCAGCTTCCGGAGAACAACACGGCGCAGCCCGGACCGGAACCGGCAAACGGCCTGGAAATTCCGGCTGCTACCAATCAGGACGACGCCCAGCTCATCCCCTTGAATGCCAAGCTGGAGGGCAAAGTGAGCCGGGACAAGGCGCAGTGGTATGCCTTCTCCACCAATTCCGCAGAGAATGCCACCTACAATTTGACTACGGTCAATATGACCAGGGGCACAGGTGACCTCGATCTGCGAGTCTATGATATATACGGGGACACGCTCCACGATCCCTACGGCGCTCCGCTGCAGGCGGCGCAGAAGGGACAGGCGTCCACGCTCAGTCTGGACCTGCCGCCTGAAACCACCTATTACATTTGTATCTGGGCCGACAAGGGAGATACGATCGAATACACCCTGAACATCCAGGCGCCGGATGATCCGGCGGCCCAGGGATGAGCGGGAAGGGGGAAATGATGATGAAACAGACAGCTGCATGGATTCTTGCATTGATACTTGTCTTTACGCTGACCGGCTGCGGCGGGAATGATGCATCGGACGAACCGTCCCAGGAAGAGGCCGTTCAGACCGAGGAAGCCGACTCTGCCAAGCAGCCGGACAACGGCTCACTGACCGTGGTGTCAGACGGCCTGGAAGAAACGGCGGAACAGGGCGAAACGCTCCGGGGCGGGACCAACCAAAACGACGCAGTCCTGCTGCCTCTGAACACCCGGCTGACCGGAAAAGCCACACAGGAAGGCGGCCTGTGGTACGCTTTCACCACCGGTTCGGCAGAAAATGCGACGTATAAGATCACGGCGGTCAATAAGACCCTGGGCACTGGAAACCTTGACCTGCGGGTCTATGACGCATGTGGGAAAACGATCCATGACCCCTATGGTTCTCCGCTGCAGGCGACGCAGGTGGGGCGGGCGTCCACCCTCAGCCTGGAGCTGCCCCCCGATACGACCTATTACATCTATATCTGGTCGGAGAAGGAAGACAGCATCGAATACTCCTTGATTATTCGGGACCCGGAAGAGCAGAAAACCGGATATTCCACCGCCGGAAGTGTATCCGAAGCTGTGGGAGCCGTGGCCGGGCAGGAGATCTCCGCCGGCACCAACCAGGATGACGGCGGCATGATCCCCCTGGAGACCCAACTTTCCGGCAAAGTGAGCAACAACCTGGGCCAGTGGTTCGCCTTTACCACCAACTCGGTGGAAAACGCCACCTATGAGATCACCACCGTCAACATGACGCCCGGGACGGGGAACCTCGATCTGCGGGTCTATGATGCATACGGAAGTACCATGCACAACCCCTATGGCGCTCCGCTTCAGGCAGCGCAGGACGGAAAGTCGGCCACGCTCAGCTTGGAACTGCCGCCCAACACCACCTATTACATTTATATTTGGGCAGACAAGGGAGACAGCATTCAGTATACGCTCAAGATCCACGGTCCGGAGGAGCCGGCTGCCGAATCTGGAGCGGCCACCGTGGAACAGGAGCCCCTGGTTTTTGAGACGCCTTTTGAGCTCAACTCCACCCAGGTAATGTTCAAGGCGGAGAGCGACGCCTTCATCAACGAAGAAGCCGCCAAGGAGGCTCTGAAACCAGTGGCTGAGGTGATTCTAGCCCATCCCGATCACAAAATCCTGCTGGCGGGGAACACGG
>FR890859.1:25650-39674 GCA_000436875.1 Oscillibacter sp. CAG:155
GGGGCGGTCCCAGCGACCCCGGGGGCCAGCCAGCAAGCCCGTGTGGATCTGTCCAACCGCCGGGCAGCGGCAGTGAAAGAGCTGCTGGTCAGTGCCTTCGGCGTACCGAAGGATCAGCTGCTGACCATCGGTCTGGGTTTTGAAGCTGACCCCTTCGTCCGGGGCCAGGACCGGGACGCCAACGGCAAGTTCGTAGAGAGCGAGGGAGCCAAAAACCGCCGGGTGGTAGTGATGGATGCCAACGACCCCATTGCCCAGGAACTGCTGAATTCGTAATGCAGTCTGGCCGAAGTCGGAATGTGTGGCGCGATATGCGTCACAATCCGCAAGGCCATACACAGAATGCAAGTAGGCCGGAACAGGGCCAGCAGAAAGGATCTCCGGCTCTGTTCATCCCCTTGATGCAGACTTCTGTTAGTTTTAGCCAGATTTGCAAAAAATGATAGCAAAGTCCCGGAGGCATTGCAGTGCAATGCCTCCGGGACTTTCTTTGGTAGTAGTCAAATAGTAGTCAGAGCGAGGGCTGTATCTTCTCTTAAAACAGAAAAAATCCGTTTCAGTTGCACGGAAATGTGCAACTTTTTGCGGAATGCCCACTATTCGTAGAGCGCGCTTGAGAATCGGAGGAGCAAATGGAAACGTCGGATATTTTGAATGCTATCCAGTCCAAATTGACAGCCAAATGGCCAGATCGAACCATCTATGTGGATGCCTGCCCGGCTGATGTTGACCGCCCATCCATCTGCCTGCTGGTGGAGAAAAATGACTGGGGCGATGCCAATCGATTTTTGATTCGGCGGGAGCTTCAAATCCGGCTCATCCTTTATGATGCGCCGGATGAACAAAATGAAGGGCCCTGGTATCGACTGACATCGGATTTTGAGCAGGTCATGGAACTGCTGCTCCCGGCCTTGCAGGTGGGCAACCGGCATTTGCAGCTCACATTAAAAGCATTGCCGCGGGATTCCGACCGGGCGTATGTGCAAATCAACGCTTCCTGGCTGGACCCCAGGCCTACATTAGAGCCGGGAGACGAACCACCAGCAGCAACCACCGCGCAGGTGCGCGTGGAAATCAAAAAATATTGACAGGAGTGATCTTATGGGACTTCCCCAGCTGACCTTTGAACTGAAAAAAGCGGCAGATACGGCTGCCGCACGCACAGCCCAGGGTGTCATCGGCATGATTTTAAAGGACACCAAAGCCATCGGCGTGCATGTGATCTATCAGGAGAGTGATATTCCCGCAGACCTCGGCGCCGACAACATTGCTTACATCAAGCGGGCACTGGTTGGCTATATCAACCGCCCCACCTGCATTTACCTCTCCGTGGTATCTTCTGACGGCGGAACCGTCTCCGACGGATTCGCCGCTCTGGGACAGTACAGCTATGATTATCTGGTGGGCCCCCCGGACATCACCACCCCCGATACCACGACGCTGGCTGACCTTGTAAAGGAGCAGCGGAAGGGCCGGTATATCGGGAAAGCCGTGCTGCCCGACACGGACTCTGACCACGAGGGCATTATCAACTTTACCGCCACCAACATCAAAGTGGGCACCACCACATACGAAACCGGGGGCATGTACGCCTCCCGGATCGCCGGTATTCTGGCGGGAACTCCCGCCGATTGCAGCGCCACTTACGCACCGCTGCCTGAGGTTACGGGCGTGGATGCCGTGGAAGATCCCGATGGGGCCATCAACAGCGGAAAGCTGATCCTCATCAACGACGGGCGGCAGGTAAAGCTGGGCAGAGCCGTGACTTCCAAGGCCACGGTGGCGGACGACGAGGCACAGGCTCTCAAGAAAATCAAGATGGTAGCTGCCGTGGACCTGATCCGATACTATGCGCTGACCACTATCGAGGACAACTACCAGGGCAAGTGCTCCAACACCTATGACAACAAGTGCATCCTGCTGACCGCCCTGCGCGGCTATCTGAAGGAGCTGGAAAACGGCGGCGTCCTTCTGGAAAAGAGCTCCGGCGCCGAGCTGGACGCCGCGGCTATCCGGGCTTTCCTGATCGACCAGGCCTCCAAAGCCGGAGATGTGGAGGAAACCAACCGCATCAAGGCACTGGATGACGCGGCTGTGGTCAAGGAGGATACCGGCAGCTATGTCTTTATCCGGCTTTTCGGATATGTGCTGGATGCCATGGAGGATTTTGCCGTTACACTGGAGGTCTCCAACGGCCTCCTGGCGATGTGAATGTAAGGAGGATACAAGATGGCTGAAATTTTGGACGCAGCTCTGGTACGGAGCGGCACCTGGGGCAGCTTGTGGCTGGACGGCGAGCAGGTGGCGGAGTGCTACGGCTGCCAGATCAAGCTGAACAAAACCAAGGAGGACGTGGCCCGCTGCAGAACGCTGGTGACGGGAAAAAAGCTGACGGGCATTTCCGGCACCGGCACGGTGCGGATCTACAACGCCACCTCCCGTCTGATCCAGGCGGAGGCCCAGGCGCTGAAAAACGGACAGGATCTGCGGCACACCCTGATCTCCAACCTGGATGACCCGGACAACCCCAGCAATCAGCGGATCTCCGTGACGGGCGTCAGTTTTGACGACCTGACGCTGGCAGACTGGGAGGCAGCCAAGCTGGGACAGATCGAGGCCCCCTTCACCTTTGAGGACTTCGACGTTCTGGACAGCTGACAGGAGGTGCCAAGATGGAGCAAACACTGACCAACGGGGCGGCGAGCGCCGCCCCCTCCACCCTGGAGCTGCTGCTGGGGGCGGACGTTGTGTCCGTAAAAGCGAACCTGCCCACTGCGCGGTATGAGATCTCCCGGCTGAGCGAGGCCGCGGGCGCGCCGGTGGTGTTCACACTGCGGGCCCTGCCCTACGGCCGGGTCCAGGAGCTCAAACGCCTGACGGAGGAATCGGACATCCAGATCCTGCTGGCGGGCTGTGCGGAGCCGGACCTGAAGGCGGCTGCCCTGCAGGAGAAATTCCAGGGCGCGACACCGGCAGAGACCGTCAAGGCCATGCTGCTACCGGGAGAGATCGCAGACCTGGCCATCGCGGTGGAGAAGCTGTCCGGCTACCGGCGGACCACCATTGAAGAAGTAAAAAACGGCTGAGGGAGGCAGAGGACCCGGAGCTGGGCCTGGCATACTACCTGTACGCAGCCCACGGGATCCTGCCGGGAGATTACTACCGGCGGAGCCAAGGCGAAAAGGACCTGATCTGGGCCTTTGCCTCCTATGAAGCGGAACAAAAGAGCGGGAAGCGCAGCAAGCGCTTCCCGCCCAGGACCAGGCACATAAAATAATGCTGCTTTGACCAAGGAACCGGAGATCAAAAACAGCCGCTCCCGCAGGGGCGGAAACGGCTGCCAGAAAATCCGTGCAATTAGCGCAACATTGTTCCAATCATTTTGAGGGCAAAGAAAAGGCATCCAGCTAATCCAATGCCAAGCAAAGTGAAAAACGTACGATTTGACATGAGGTATCTCCTCCTTTTATTTCATGATAGCACAGGCGGAAATTATATGTCAAGAAACGGGGACGGAGGCGCCATTTTGCCCCTGAAAGAGCGATGTTAAAAACAGCCGCTCCCGCGGGGGCGGGAACGGCTGAAAAAGACACATCAATAATAAGCCCGCAGCATAGTTCCGAGCAATTTGAGGCCAAAGAAAAGGCATCCAATGAGGCAGATTCCAAGCAGAATCAAAAACTGACGATTTGTCATGAGGCATCTCCTCCTTTTGCTTTATGATAGCACAGGCGGAAATTATATGTCAAGAAAGCAGGTGAGGGGCTGCCCGGGAAGGGCTCCATGGGGGCGGAGGGGGCGGCGCGGAGAGGGATAAAAAACAGCCGCTCCCGCAGGGGCGGAAACGGCTGCAAAAGACACATCAATAATACTGCAGCTCAGTACCGAGCAATTTGAGGGCAAAGAAAAGGCTCCCAATGAGGCAGATTCCAATCAAAATCAAAAAGAGACGATTTGACATTCTCCATCCCTCCATTTTTTCTTAATAATAGCACACACAGAAAGCATGTGTCAAGAAAGCAGGTGATCGTATTCCAAGCTATTCGATTATTTACAAGGTGGACGACCGATATTCCACGCAGGTAAAGCGGATGACCCAGGCGACGCAGGTCCTCTCCAAAACCGCAAAGGACACGGGAGACACCCTTCAAAAGGCGCTGAATGTAAAGGACAGCGCCCAACGGGCCGCAGGGAATCTGCAATCCGTGACCCGGCAGATCGCGGCGGCTGACACGGCAGGAGCTGGGCTGTCCGGCACACTGGGGAAGCTGATCCAGACGGGCGGCGTAGCTATGGCTGCAAATACCTTTGGAGATCTCGTGGGTGGGTATTTCGGGAGCGCCCATGGAGACTCCGCAGGAAGCATCGCCTCCAATGCGGTATCTACCGCGCTCACCGGCGCGGCCATCGGCGGCTCCCTTTCTCTGACACCGGTGGGAGTTGCCGCCGGTGCTACCATCGGCGGACTGCTGGGCGTGTTGAGCGGGGCCATACAGACATACGAAAAGCGAGACGACGCCTACAAGGACTGGTACCAGGGGCTCTATGAAAACGCGGGGAGCGAGACGGAGCGGATGCTGACGGCGGGACGCTCCTTTGCCCAGGAGACCCTGGGCCAGCCGGAGGCGGAGCTGAGCGCCGTGCAGGGAAAGCTGGACGCGGCCGGAGGCGAGGGGTATTACGCGGAACGAAACCAGGGCATTGCAGACCAAATCGTCGCTTACGGCGGGGAGCTGGGCGAAGCTCTGGCGGAGGCAAACCGCGCCATCGGCGCCGGGCGGGCGGCCATGGAAAACCTGGCGGACCGCTACACCCAGGAGGCTCTTTCCACTGTTTTGACGGGAAGCGGGACCTCCCTGCAATGGTCGGACGAAAACGCGCAGCGGCTGCAGGAGCTGGGAACGCTATATCAGGAGGCCATGGCCGACTACGAGGCAGGCAACACGGAGGCGGGCGCCCTGGTGGAGACCTATGTGGAAGAAGCCCGGGCCCTGGCGGAGGCACAGTACGACTCCAGCGAGGCCGCCATGGGGGTAGCGGAGGCGGAGAAGAACCTCATTACCTCCATCAACGAGAACACCGCAGCACTGCGAGGCTGGCGGGGGGACTATGACGTCAGTCAGGCCCTGACCAAGGGACGAGAAAACGGTTCCACCGATGAGGACACCTATATCCCGGGCGACTGGAGCTACAACGCCGATCTGGACCCAAGCTCGACGACCTCCACGGCGAAAAAGGCCCGTCCACGGGCGGTGGGCATCGACTATGTGCCCTACGACAACTTCCCCGCTCTGCTGCACCAAGGCGAGCGGGTGCAGACGGCGGTGGAAGCCCGAAGCCAGCAGCGGGTCCCGGCGATCACCATTACCGGAAACTCCTTCAGCATCCGGGAGGACGCCGACGTGGACCGGGTGGCCAGCGCGCTGCTGCAGAAAATCGAGCTGGCGGAAAGGCGGGGATAATCCATGCAGATCTGTTTTATCAAGGACGGCACCGCCCTGACCCTGCCGGTGACACCGGCGGGATATGCCTGGGGCGTGGGGCGAACTATGGAAACCATCAACATCTCCCAGCTGGGAGACGTCTACCGGCCCGGCGGGCGGACCCGGTTTTCCGGCGAGGCGCTGGAATGTCTGCTGCCGGCACAGAACTACCCCTGGATGGAGCCCGGGGCGATGACGAACCCCCAGTACTATCTGGACATTCTGACCGCCTGGGCGGCGGCCGGGGAACCGGTGCGGTACATCGTCTCCGGCACGGAGATCAACACCCTGGTTTATCTGGAATCCGTGGAATGGCGGGAGCAGGACGGGACGGGAGACGTATACGCCTCTTTATGGCTGCGGGAGTACACGGACCTGGAGGCGCGGGAGGTGGCCGCAGCGGAAGATACGGCATCCGTGACCGGCAACGGCTCCCGTCCGGCGGAGAGCAGCGGCGCCAGCCAGTCCTATACCATCGTGCGGGGGGATACGCTGTCGGCCATCTGCCGGCGGTACTACGGGAAGTACTCGGCCACCTACTACAACGCTCTGTCCCGGTACAACGGGATTCAAAACCCGCACCTCATTTATCCCGGCACCACCATCACCATTCCGCCGGAGTCCGTACTGCTGGGAGGGTGACATGGAACTTTATCTGACAAAGCACCGGGACGGCACGACCCGGGAGATCACAAGCCTTGCTGTCAGCTGGACCTGGTCCGGAGACAAGGCCTCCCTCTCCCGGCAGCTGGACATGGAGATCGCATTTTTGGAAGGGAGCGATCTGCCTGTACCGGAGGTGGGGGATCTAGTGACCATGGAGGACGCCGGCAACCGCCTGTTCGCCGGCGTGGTGCTGCGAAGAACCGCGGGGTCGGAGGGCACCACCTTATCTGCCACCTGCTTCGACTACGGCTTCTACTTACAGAAAAACGACTGCACGGCCAAATTCACCGGCGCATCGCCGGAGGAGATCACCCGGTCTCTCTGCGCGGGCAAGGGAATCCCGGTGGCTTCCCTGCCCACTACCGGCATTTCGCTGCGGCGGAAGTTTTCCGGCGTGAAGATCAACCAGGCCATCACCACGGTGTGGTCCCTGGCAGCAGAGAAAAACGGAAAGCAATACGCCATCCGGTACACTCCAGCGGGGCTGCTGGTCAAAGAGCGGACGGTCAGCGCCGCCAGTCTGGTACTGAAAGCGGCCGGGAACCTGATGGACGCCACCACCACAGAGGACGCCACCAGCGTGGTCAACTCTGTGGCTATCTACGACAAAAACGGGAATTTTCTGCGGCGGCTGGGAGACGCAGCCTCCCAGGAGCTGGTGGGCGTTATGGAGGCCCACGTCACCCAGAACGACCACTCTGACGTCACCGACCAGGCAAGCCGCCTGTTGGAGGAGGGAAAGCAGCAGAGGACCGTGACGGTGCATGTGCTGGGAGACCTAGCTCTCATCACCGGGGAGACCGTGGTGGTCCAGGAACACAAAACCGGGCTGGAGGGCATCTTCTGGATCGACGCAGATGTTCACACCTGGAAGAACCACAACTACGATACTATGCTGACGCTGAACTGCCGAAACGTGGCAGCGACGGCCAGCGCAGGAAGTGAGATGGAATGAAGGAACATGCAAGAGACCCCTATGTGGGGCTGAATGAATATTTCGGGCGGAAGGCCTCAGAGGCTGTGCCGTCCTGGTATGCGGTGGGCAAGGTGATCAGCACCTCCCCGCTGAAAATCCGGGCCGACGGCATGGATCTGGACCTGGAGGACCTCTACCTTGCGGAGCATCTGACGGCAGGATGGCAGGAGCAACTGACAGGCTTGTCCTGGCCTTTGACGGCAAAACTCCCGCAGAAAATGTTTCAAGGAACCTGTAAATGTGAACTCTCTTCCGGTACGTGCCAGGTAGTCCGCACGGAGGAGACTGTGGAGGGCAAGACGGCAAAGGAAGCCCCGGCTACCCATGGCGCCCTTCTGCATGCGGGCGATCAGGTTCTGCTGCTCTGCTCGGCAGACGGGCAGACCTACTATGTGATCGAAAGGCTGGTGAAGGTCTATCATGAGCCTGTTCCCTCTGATTGACGCCCCGGATTCCAGCGCCATGTCTGCCGCACTGCCCTTGGCCCGGGAAGTGGCCTGGGATTTTGTACAAGATCAGCCGATCTGGCGCTCCGGACGCCCCGTCTATATGACCGGCGCGGATGCCGTGCTGGTGTGGGCCTGGAACTGCATCCACACGGAGCGGTTCGCTCACGACGTTTTTACCTCGGATTATGGGCAGGATCTATCTGGCCTGATCGGACAGCCCTACGGTGACGAAGTCCGCCAGTCCGAGGCCATCCGAAAGCTCCGGGAGGCATTGCTGGTAAACCCATACATCACTGCCGTAGATCAGGTGAGCGCCCGATTTGAGGGAGCACTGCTCACCGTCAGTTTCACAATGCACACCATTTACGGGGAGGTAATTGTCCATGACGCAGCCCTCGGTATTTGAGAATCGCACGCCGGAGGTCATCAAAGCCGAAATTCTCGCTTCACTAAAAGAATCCGGCACAGAAATCGACACACGAGAAGGCAGTTATACCAACATGCTCATCAGCCAGATCTCCTATTCACTCTGGAAACACTCTCAGCTGCTGGCAGGACTGCTTCCGATCGTATTCCCCAGCCCAGAATCCGGCGAATACCTGGACAAGCACGCCCGTCAGCTTGGCATGGTACGGCAGCCAGGCTCTAAAGCCCGAGCAGAGGTGACCTTCACCGGGACGAATGATACCGTGATCGCAGCGGGAACGGTCCTCTATGCGCCCAGCAGCGGCCTGCGCTATGTGACATTGGATGCGGTGGCGATTTCCAATGGAAGCGCAGTGGCCGACGTGGAAGCGGAAAGCATCGGCGCAGACTACAATGTGCCGGCCGGGGCCATCTCCTCTATGGCGGTCAATCTTCCGGGCGTAAACACTTTGACAAATCTGAAGGATGCATCCGGCGGATCGGACCCGGAAAGCGACACAGACCTCTATACCCGCATCCACGATCGGCTCAGTCTTCCGATCACGTCCGGAAATTCCAACCACTATATCCAATGGGCCAAGGAGACCGCTGGCGTCAGCTATGCCAGCTGCATCCCCCTCTGGAACGGAAACGGCACTGTCAAGGTGGTGATCGCGGGCGCTGATAAAGGGCCTGTGGATGAAGAAATTCGCGCCATTTGCGCTGCCCACATCGAGGAAGAACGGCCCATCGGCGCCACAGTGACGGTGGTAAGCGTGAAGAAGATGGAGCTGCCAGTTGCGGCGGCTGTGACCTTGCTGGAGGGATATTCCACCGAAGATGTCACCAACCAGCTGACGGCGGCGGTTTCTGCGTTGCTGTCTGCCCAAACCTTTGGGCAAGACATCACGATTCCGTACAGCCGTTTTCTGGCCTGCCTGCTGCAGTGTTCCGGCGTGGCGGATTACAGTTCCTTCACGGTAAACGGCGGGACCGCGGCCGTATCGGTCGTTGCGGAGGCTGTCCCGATGGTCGGGACCGTGGATGTCACAGAGACATAAGGAGGGCGGTAATATGAGCAGTCTTCCGGTCCGGGAGCGCGTCCCGGACAGATATTACCGGCATTCCCAGACAATTGCTATTCTGGAGGCTCTGGAAAAACAAAGCAATGCATCCGCAGCCCAAGTAGATGACCTGCTGGATCAATTCTTTGTGGAGACAGCCACCTGGTCCTTGTATCTCTGGGAAAGCAAGTATGGGATCCCGGTGGATGAGTCCAAACCCCTGGCGGACCGGCGGGCAGCCGTACGGGACAAGATGACGGCCGCCGGCAACACTACGGCAGAAATGGTCCGGCAGCTGGCCGTGGCTCTGACCGGCTATGAGGCCCGGATAATGGTCCATTCGGCAAACTATTCTTTCTCTCTGGAGTTTCTGGGGGAAGAGAACACCTTGGCGGATATTGATGTGAGCCAAGTCCGAAAAATGGTGGAGCAGATCAAGCCAGCTCACCTGCAGTTCATCATCTCCGGACTGACCTGGAGCAATATTGAGAGCGTGGGTCTCACCTGGCAGTGGTTTGACGACACCCCCACTACATGGGCAGCGTTTGAAAGTAAGTTTTGCATTCATGAAAAAGTATAGGTGGAGAAATCCCCTGTATTTTTACAGCGGGCAGTCTGGTATTGGTAAATTTATGGTAGGAACTCCCTTGTAATATATAAGACAATCTTCTTGGTAACGCCTGATAAATTCGGGTTCATATTCCGAAAGGATCAAAACTCTAAAGTAGCTGCACCGCAATGGTTTGAATGCCATAGCTTAGTTGGACTTAGGATAGTGGTCGGAGTGATCAGGCGGTCAACGGCGTAACCGTTGGGGCCCAGTGGTTTTGTGGGTTTTAGCCAGATTTGCGGGAAATCACAAGAAAGCCAGGTATCTCAAAGACCTTTCCCCCAGTATAAACCTTTTTATCACAGAAGACTAACCCTCCTCCAATTCCCATAATCGCTTCAAAAGCCTCTGTTTCCTCTCAATGTATCATTTTCTTTTTTTAGGAATCCCTAACAAAGCATAAAAGAAAGCCCTGATACCTCAAGGCTTTCTAAAAATACGAAGTCCGTTTTTCGAACATTTTTATCGAAAAACGGACTTCGTTCATTTGGTACGCCCGGCTGGATTCGAACCAGTGGCCTACAGAGTCGGAGTCTGTCACTCTATCCAACTGAGCTACGGGCGCATATAAAGCACGTTTTCTCTTACGTGCTAGAGTAGTATAGCAGATTTTTTCTCCGCTGTAAAGCCCTTCTGATAAATTTTTCTCAAAAAAGATTGTTAAAAAAATTGACAATCTTAGTGTTTTAAGATACACTAACAGGGTAAACAGAACGAAACCCGAAGAGCAGGAGTGATCATCTTGAAAAAGGAGAACATATCCGACGCCGTTATCCGGCGCCTTCCCCGTTATTACCGGCAGCTGACGGATTTATGCGGCCGCGGTATCGTTCGCATTTCCTCGCATTCCCTTGGGCAGGAGATGAATATCACTGCCTCCCAGATCCGGCAGGACTTCAGTTGTTTTGGCGAGTTTGGTCAGCAGGGCTACGGCTACAATGTGGAAGAACTCCGGTCTGAAATCGGCCATATTCTAGGAGTGGACAACGACCATCACCTCATTATGATCGGCGTGGGCAACCTGGGTCGGGCTCTGCTACACAATTTTCATTTTTCCCAGGCCGGTTTTACCGTTGACGCAGCCTTCGATATCTCCTCTGCTGTTGTCGGCTCCTCAGTAAACGGAATTCCCGTTTACTCCATGCAGGAACTGGATTCCTTTGTTCAGCAGCACCATGTCGACGTGGTGGTGTTGACGATTCCACAGTCCGTGGCACAGGATACCGCCACCCACCTCATTGAACTGGGCATCCGCGGTTTCTGGAATTTTACCAATGTGGAACTGAGCAGTCCCACAGATGATGTCAAATTTGAAAACATCCATTTTGCCGACAGCCTGCTGACCCTCAGCTACCGCATAGCCAACCGCTGAACACTGCCGTGGCTTTGCCGCCAGGCCGACGAAAGGATTTTTCCTGCCTATGAAGAAAAAAATTGCGCTCTTACTATCTCTTTGCCTGCTGTTCTCCGTTGCCGCATATGCGCTGGCTGCCGGTGATGCGTCTGATCCGCTGGCCTCTCTTTCCTACCTGAACGGCACTTTTACCAGCACGGTGAACTCCAAAGTGGATGAAAAGCTGAATGCTTCTGATGCCGCTTTACTTTCTGGATCTGGTACGTCCTCCACCGGCGGCTCCTCTGCTACTGACTGGGCCGAGATCCGCCTGAAATCCGGAGACACTCTGGTTGGCCAAACCGGCACCAGCGTCTTATTACTGGCTGGCAGCGGCTCAGTCTCCTTTGGCTCTGGTGCGGTAGTGGACATCACCACCGGTTCTGCCGTTGCCAGCGGTACTGCCCTTACCGTCAATCACCGCTATCTGACAGCGGAGAATACCACAGCGGTTTTCACCGTCACATCCAAAACCGCCGTGGTGGATTATCAGGGACCCTACAGCTTTACGTATTCTGACGCAGTCGACTACAACGCCATGGCCGGCGCTTTGAAAACACTGCATCTTTTCAAAGGCAGCTTTACCGGATATGGGCAGGGATACGATTTGGAAGTGGCTCCTACCCGCCTGCAAGCTCTGATCATGTTCATCCGGGTGCTGGGTGAAGAGGATGCTGCCCTGGCCTGGTCCGGGAGTACGCCTTTTACAGATATTGCCGCCGGCACACAGGCTGCGCAATATGTTGGCTATGCCTATGAAAAGGGATATACCAATGGATTTACTGCTACGACGTTTCGCCCCGCACAGACCATCACAGCGCAGCAGTACGTGGAATTCATGCTGCGGGCACTTGGATACAGTTCCAACGCCAACACGAACCTGACCACCACTTTTGATAATGCCGTACTCTACGGTGTCCTTACTGCCGGAGAGCGTACCCAGCTGGCATCCGGGACCTTTTTGCGTGCAGATCTGGTGTACATCTCTTATTACGCACTGGACGCTGTGGAAGCCTCCAGCGGACAGCTCCTCAGTCAGGTTCTGCAGGGCAAGGGTGTATTCACCACCGCAGAACTTACATCTGCCCAGTCCATGGTCCCCAGCAGCCGCATTTGGTAAAAATTTTCTGCACCCCGCTGAACCCACCGCATATGATGGCTTGAGACCGCTTCAGTGGTCTACGTCTTCATAGGAGGTTCGGATATGTGCAATAACGGTTTTGGTGGGGGAAATTGCTGCTGGATCATCGTCCTGCTGATCATCATTTGGTGCTGCTGCGGCAATAACAGCATGGGTGGTTCCGGCTGCGGCTGCAATTGTGGTTGCAACAACAACTGCGGCTGCAATCCCAATCCCTGCTGCTGATCTTTCATAGGTTGTTTCAACCAAACGCCCCGGAGCTTTCGCTCCGGGGCGTTTTGCATGCCCTCAGCCAGGGAAGGCCATCGGGGGTATAAAAAATATCCGGTTAGAGTGCAAAGCGTCTCACAGTGCCTGTCACAGCGATTTAAGCTGCCCCATCTGACTGGCCGCGCAGAGCCCGCTTACAGGATTCCCAGATGCTCCAGCAAGATCTTGATGCCCAGTAAAATCAGAATGATTCCGCCTGCGGCCTCTGCGCGTTTCTTATACCGTGTTCCAAAGAAATTTCCCACCGCTACACCAACCAGCGATAGGCAAAAGGTTGTGGTTCCAATAATAGAAATTGCCGGTACAATCTTTACCTCCAAAAAGGCAAAGGTCACTCCCACTGCCAGAGCATCAATACTGGTCGCTACTGCCATCAAAAACAGCTGCTTCAGATCCAGCTTCGCATCTACAGCACAGGCAGCCTCATCCTCGTCGTCCTCGGGTCCAAATGCCTCCCGTAGCATATTGCCGCCAATAATAACCAGCAGGACAAATGCCACCCAATGGTCAAAATTTTGAATATATCCCGCAAATCGGGAGCCCAAAAACCAGCCGGCCAACGGCATCAGCGCCTGAAATCCGCCGAAAAACAGCGCAATCACCGCTGCGTGCCGCCAGTTGAGCTTTGGCATACAAAGACCCTGGCAGATCGACACGGCAAAGGCATCCATAGAAAGGCCAATGCCTACCAGCAGTAATTCCAACAAACCCATACGGAAACGCTCCTCGTCCTTTATAAAATCACCGGTACCGGCTGGCGGATCTCCAATTCATCCGGCCTTACCGTGCAGTCATACGCGCAGATATTCACGCCGGCAGCAGCTGCGGCCCGCAGCGCCTGTCCAAATGCCGGATGGGTGTCATCATTTGGCGACACTGAGCAAATACCTTCCATTTGTACCACAAAAAACAGGGTCGCGTCAAGCCCCTGTTCCACAGCATGCTGTAATTCCCGGAGATGCTTGACTCCTCGCTCTGTGGGAGCATCTGGAAAGCGGGCAGCCCCACCATCCTCCAGCGTCACACCCTTGACCTCCACCAAATGCATTCCATGAGGCGTCTCCAGGCAGAAATCCAAGCGGGATTCCCCCCAGGAAAATTCCGGGCGAATTGCGGTCACCTCAGGCAAAAAAGCACCGGTTGCAGCCCATTCGCCAAATACCCGATTAGGGGCCTGCGCATCCATATTAATCAGGCGCTTTCCCTTTTCCACCGCGATCAGGTCATACCGGGTTTTACGGGCCGGATTTCTGGCCTGCTCCAAATACACGGTTGCCCCCGGGATCAACACCTCCCGGCAGCGACCTGTATTTTTCACATGGACAGTTTCGATTCCCTCCGGTATCTCCACTTGCGCAATAAAACGGTTCGGCCGGTTCATAAATCGCCCCGGCACCACAGTTCCATACCGCATGTGCTTCTCCTTTTCTCGCTGTTATTGCTAATGTTTCACTTTTTGCCTTCTAAATGGCAGCTTTTAAACTGTACATCCGTGCTCGTTTTCAACATATCACTGTCTAAGGCGAGATATACGTGTGGTAAAAAAAGAGACAGTCAAAAGACTGTC
>FR890860.1 GCA_000436875.1 Oscillibacter sp. CAG:155
CTTTCCCCATTTGTCAACACCTTTTTGCGACTTTCTTCGTTTTTTTAATATTCACGATCAACCCTGCTTATTTCGATCCCAGCTCTGTACAACTTGGAAATCCACCTGTGCAAAACACGGTTCCCGTGCTATAATGCATCATTGAACAGAATCTATACCAATAGGAGTGATTGTTCTGCTGATTCATCGCATGAGCGCCACCTTCGGCCGACTGCAGGGCCCTACATTGGAATTAAAGCCAGGTCTGAATATTGTGCAGGCCCCCAATGAAGCCGGCAAATCCACTTGGTGCGCTTTTTTAACCGCCATGCTCTACGGTATCAACAGCCGGGAACGGGACAAAGCAGGTTTTATTGCAGAAAAGAACCGGTACGCCCCCTGGTCGGGCTCCTCTATGAGCGGGCGTCTGGATTGCCGGAGCGGCTCTGATGAGCTGACCCTCACCCGGACAACCCGCCGTCAGACGGCTCCTCTGGCAGAGTTTCAGGCCCTGTATGCCGGCACCGGTGATCCTGTGCCCGGCCTCACCGGTCAAACCTGCGGCGAAACGCTGCTGGGCGTCAGCCGGGAGGTGTTTGAGCGCAGCGCCTTCATCCGTCAAAGCGGCCTGGCCATTACCCAGGACGCCGGTCTGGAGCGGCGGATCGCCTCTCTCATCTCCTCGGGCGAGGAGGATACCTCCTATTCTGAAGCCCGGGAAGCTCTGAAAAAGCAGCTCACCCGCCGCCGTTACAACAAAAATGGCATGATCCCCGCGGTGGAGGCGGAATTACAGGACATGGAGCGCCAGCTCTCCGACCTGCGCGCGCTGGAATCCCAGCTGGCAGCCGCCCGGCAGCGAGTGGAGGCTCTCTCCGCCCGGGAGGTCTCTTTGCAGGACGAGCTGGCCGCCTGTGACGCCTGGGAGCGGCAGAGCCAGGCCCAGGCCCTGGCAGAGGCAAAATCCGCCGCGGAGGCAGCGGAGCAGAAGATCTCCCTTCTGCGGCAGCGGCTGGAGGCTGACCGGGTGCCGGAAGTGGATACCATCGGCCGTCTCCGGGGCGCCATTGTCAATCTGGAAACCGTTCGGAAGAACCTGGAAAAGGCCCGGACGGAGCGGGACGAGGCCATGAAGGCCGCTCTTCGGGCGGAAGCTGCCGTGTCGGAAAGCCCCTTTGCGGGCCAGACTGCGGAGCAGGTACGTCGGGAGGTGGCGTCGCCTCCCGACGGAAAGCCCTCCTACACCGCCGCAGCGGTCCTGGCGGTGTGCGGCCTGCTGGCAGCCGCTGCTTTGGGTTGGGGATTATGGTCTATGGGGCCGCTGCCTGCTCTGGGCTGTGCCGCTGTGGTAGTTCTGGCATCTATCGGCGGGGCCTGTGCGCTGAGCCGTTCCGCCCGGAAAAAGGCCCGGGCCGCCGCTCTGATAAAGCGCTACGGCACCACCGATACCGACGCCATCGCCGCTCTGGCCGATACTTATTATAAATTGTGTGAGACGCAGGAAGCCACCCAGGCCGATGTCAGTGCCAAAACCGCCACCGCAGACGCCCTGTATGCCTCTCTTTCCTCCAATGAACAGGGCATCTTGCTGGAAGTCCGGCGCTTTGCTCCTTCCGCCTTCGACATTCCCGCCGCGGATGAGGCCCTCAAGGGAGCGTTCGCCCGCCGGCGGGAGCTCTCCGGTGCGGAGACCGCTGCCCGGGAGACCCGCCTGCGCTACGAAGTGCTGGCGCAGCAGTCCCCGGCACTTTCCGAGGAGCAGTCTCCCCTTACCGCCCCCGCCAGAGAGCGGGCCTCCGTGGAACAGGACCTGGAAACCGTTCGGGGCGAGCTGGCCGCTGCCCGCTCCGCAGCAGATCAGCTCTCCGGCCAGCTCAACGCCCGGGGTGACAGTGTGGTCCTCAGCAGTCAGGCCGCTTTGCTGACGGAAAAGCGGGATGCGCTGAATGCGGAGTATGATGCCATTGCCCTGGCCATGGAAGCACTGGACAGCGCCAATACCACCCTGCAAAACCGCTTCTCCCCCGCTCTGGGCCGCCGGGCCGCAGAAATCTTTGCCCGGCTCACAGACGGCCGGTACAGCGGCGTCGTTCTGGATCGTGCATTCCACCTGTCTGCCGAAGCAGCGGATGAGCGCATCTACCGGGATGCAGCGTTCCTCTCCGCCGGAGCGGCGGACCAGCTGTATCTGGCGGTGCGGCTGGCCATCTGTGATCTGGTGCTGCCCCAGGAGAACTGTGTCCCCATCGTTTTGGACGACGCACTGACCAATTTTGACGATGAACGCTGTGCCTCCGCCCTGCGGTACTTGAAGGAGGCCGCCCAAACCCGTCAGATCCTCCTCTTCACCTGCCACAGCCGGGAGGCAGACTTTTTTGCCGATGACGCAGATGTCTTTGTCCAGCGGTTGGCGGCAAACTGATGTCCATCCCCATTCCGTCAAAAGATTGGCATTGACGGAACCGGTACAGCGGGTATAAGATATGGTTTGCCTATAAAATCCATACAATATCGTTACGATATGCGGAAATCACGCGTGAGTGAAAAAGGAGTATCACATCATGAGCGAATGCACCCATAACTGCAGCACCTGCGGTGAGAACTGCGGCGAGCGGCAGGAGCCCCAATCCCTCTTGAAGGAGCATCACCCGGAAGCCCACATCGGAAAGGTCTACGGCATCGTCTCCGGTAAGGGCGGCGTGGGCAAGTCCATGGTCACCAGCCAGCTGGCAGTCACCATGCGCCGCCGGGGCTATCAGGTCGGCATCCTGGACGCCGACGTCACCGGCCCCTCCATCCCCAAGGCTTTCGGCGTTCACGGTCAGGCCATGGGCAGCGAAGCCGGGCTCTATCCCATGACCTCCAAGACCGGTATTCAGATCATGTCCACCAACCTGCTGCTGCCCAATGAGACGGACCCCGTGATCTGGCGCGGCCCCGTCATCTCCGGCGTGGTCCAGCAGTTCTGGACGGATGTGCTCTGGAACTGCGACTATCTGTTTGTGGATATGCCTCCGGGAACCGGCGACGTGTCCCTTTCCGTGTTCCAGTCCATTCCGCTGGACGGCATCATCATCGTGGCCTCTCCCCAGGAGCTGGTCTCCATGGTGGTGGAAAAGGCCGTCAAAATGGCGGAGATGATGGAAGTTCCCATCGTGGGCCTTGTGGAAAACATGAGCTACGTGGCCTGCCCGGACTGCGGCAAGAAGATCCACCTCTTCGGTGAAGGCAAGACTGCCGAGGCCGCGGCGCGCCATCACCTGCCTGTTCTGGCGGAGATGCCCATCGACCCGGCCCTGGCCGCTCTGACCGATGCCGGCGACATCGAGTCCTTCCAGGGAACCTGGCTGGAAGGCGCCGCTGATCGGCTGGAAAACAAGTAACCCCCGCAAAACCCGCCGCCGTGTCCGTTCACGGCGCGGGTTTTGCGTCTTTTTTGTCCGTCTCTCGCAAAAGCTACAAGTCGTCTTTTGGGGGAAAACCGGTTTTTGTGGGGAAAAACAGTTGCAAAACCCCAGCTAATCCGGGATAATAGTAATAAGTGCGGCGTTTAAGGAACGCCATAAATTTTGATAACGAGAATGAGGGGGAACCTACGTATGCAGGAACTGAAGGAGCGCATCGTCAAGGAGGGCAAGGTACTGCCCGGAAACATCATCAAGGTGGACGGCTTCCTGAATCACCGCATCGACACGGAACTGATGACCCATATCGCCGAGGAGTTCGGCAAGCACTTCAACATGGACGAGGTCACCGTGATCCTCACCGCTGAAGCCAGCGGCATCGCCCTGTCCGCCATCGTGGCTCAGCATTTCCACAAGCCCATGATCTTTGCCAAGAAGGCCAAGAGCGACAATATCGAGGGCGGACTGTATCAGAGCGACATCTTCTCCTACACGTATAAAAAGAAGGTCACGCTGCTGGTGAGCAAGGAATGGCTCTCTGCTGACGACAAGGTCCTCATCATTGATGACTTCATGGCCAACGGCGAGGCCATGCGGGGCCTGTGTGACATCGTCACCGCCGCCGGTGCCACGCTGGTGGGTATTGGCTGCGCCGTGGAGAAGGGGTTCCAGGGCGGCGGCGACCGGCTCCGGGCCGCCGGCATCAACCTCAAGTCCCTGGCCATCATCGAGTCTGCCGAGCCGGGCAACATCGTCTTCCGGGACGAGGAGTAATGTTTCCCCTCTCCGGCCCGAGCGGAGCCGGATACACGCATTCTCTCTGAAGGCGCAAATCCCCGCTCAGGAGCTTCCCGCTTTCCGCCGCACCGACTTTACCGCTGTGAAGCGGAGCGGCAGGCGGGTCTCACAACTTTAAAAAGGAGGAATTCCCTTGTCTCATCAGACCGTTATCGTGCTGGACTTCGGCGGTCAGTACAATCAGCTGATCGCCCGCCGGGTTCGGGAATGCGGCGTTTACTGCGAGGTAAAGCCCTACACCACGCCGCTGGACACGATCCGCGCCATGAACCCCATCGGCATCATCTTTACCGGCGGCCCCAACAGCGTCTACGATCCCAAGTCCCCCCAGGTGGACCCCGCTGTTTTTGAGATGGGTGTGCCCATTCTGGGCATCTGCTACGGCTGCCAGCTGATCGCCCACAATCTGGGCGGCCGGGTCACCGCCGCCACTGACGACTCCGCCCGGGAGTACGGCAAGACGGAGACCTATTTCAACACCGCCTGCAAGCTCTTCAAGGGGCTGCCGGAGCAGGGCATCACCTGGATGAGCCACGGCGATTATATGGAGAAGGTGCCCGACGGCTTTGCTCTGGTGGCTCACTCCGATGCCTGCCCCAACGTGGCCATCTGCGATGAGGCCCGGGGCTTCTACGGTGTGCAGTATCACCCCGAGGTCAACCACACGGAACACGGCACCGACATGATCCGCAACTTCCTCTATGAGGTCTGCGGCGCTCAGGGCGACTGGACCATGGGTGATTACAAGGAAACCGCCATCCGCTCCATCCGGGAAAAAGTGGGCGATGGCAAGGTGCTGCTGGCCCTCTCCGGCGGTGTGGACTCCTCCGTGGCCGCCGCGCTGGTGGCTGAGGCCGTCGGCAACCAGCTCACCTGCGTCTTCGTGGACCACGGCCTTATGCGCCTGAATGAGGGCGATGAGGTGGAGGCCGCCTTCAAGAAGTGGGATATCAATTTTGTCCGGGCCAATGCCGAAGAGCTGTTCCTCTCCAAGCTGGCCGGTGTCAGTGAGCCGGAGCGCAAGCGCAAAATCATCGGCGAGGAATTCATCCGGGTCTTTGAGGCGGAGGCCAAGAAAATCGGCCAAGTGGACTATCTGGTCCAAGGCACCATCTACCCCGATGTGATCGAGTCCGGTGCTGGCAACGCCGCCGTCATCAAGAGCCATCACAACGTAGGCGGCCTGCCCGACTATGTGGATTTCAAGGAGATCATCGAGCCGCTGCGGATGCTTTTCAAGGATGAGGTCCGCCAACTGGGCCGAGAGTTGGGATTGCCGGAATATCTGGTGATGCGTCAGCCCTTCCCGGGCCCCGGCCTCGCTATCCGCGTCATCGGCGAGATCACCAAGGACAAGCTGGATACGCTGCGTCTGGCCGACTTCATTTTCCGGGATGAAATCGCCAAGGCGAAGCTGGAGGGCACCATGAACCAGTATTTCGCGGTGCTCACCAATATGCGTTCCGTGGGCGTTCAGGGCGACGGCCGGACTTACGACTATACGCTGGCCCTGCGCTCCGTCACCACCACGGATTTCATGACCGCCGACTGGACCCGCATCCCCTACGACGTGCTGGACCGGGTGAGCGTGCGGATTGTCAACGAGGTGCCCCACATCAACCGCATCGTCTACGACATCACCAGCAAACCCCCCGCGACCATCGAGTGGGAATAATTTCAGAAACCCGGAAAAGCCTGATATAACTGGGCTTTTGAGAGGTTAAGGCCCTCCGTGGCAACGATTTGGCAACATTTTTTCATTATTCATAAAAAGAGAGCTAACTGATTTTGATTAGTCAGTTAGCTCTCTTTTTTGTTATTTCTTTTTTAAAACATTGGATACGGTAGACTGTGATATATCCAGCATGGCAGCAATGGTCTCTTGGGTCATCTTTTGTTTAGCCAAATCTTTGATAACTGCATTTCTCTGGGCAACGGATATAATTTCGGGAAGCCGATGAACAGTCTCTGATACGACGCCGGAAGCGGTTACAGTTTTGATTAGCGTTGTCCCATCATCCAACACAGCTCGTGCAATTCTAGCCCCAGTTTTTTTGTTGGGTTTAAACGCCAAAGACACAATGTTAGCGGCTGTCTTACCAGCGCCTTTTAGATCAACAGATTTGAATACGTTCATAAGAGTCGTAGGCATAACCCGTCCCCTCCTTTTATTAAACTAATATTAGTTTAATATTCATTTAATGAAAAGTCAAGAGTGCAAACAAGTAATCTAGGTATTCGCTTTGTGGTCAGTTAGCTCTCTTTTTCTTTATATTATTATTCTGTGCAACAAACGGCCTTTCCCGTGACCTACAAGTGAGCGGGTCAAAAGAGGTCCTGGGGCGGCACCTTCACATAGTTCTGGGTCTTATCAAGCTCTGGATAGTGGTAGCGCCACTTGTCGTAATCCTCTTTGGAGATCTCGCCTGCCTCCAACCTGGCAGCGGCCTGCTGCCAGGAACAGAGCATCTCATGCAGCCGGGCGGCGTCCTTGTTCTTCCGTACATCAACCTTTAGGCAGACTTCTCCATCTATCTCGCTGATCTTGAGCCCGTAGTTGTCCTCCAGGGTAAACAGGGTGTGCATGAGCCCCACATAGGAGTCTATGTCCGGGACGGAGAGGGCATGGGGAGAGACATCCAATACTTGGGCCAGGGCAGCGGTAAGGTCCGCCTTAGGGGTTCTTGATCCTGTTTCATACTGGGCAAGGCGCACATCGGCAGACTTTTCCGGGAAGCCCAGCGCCATGCCGAGATATTTCTGAGTCATCCCACGCAGGAGACGGAAAAAGTGAATCCGTTCGCCAATCGCCATATCATCCACTCCAATCGTTGGTTGTCTTTAGGAAAAGCGTAGCAGAAATGCTTAGGAAAGTCAAGAGAATACTAAACAATTTTATTTAATTTATTTTGCGTACCCCGATTGACACAAGCTATTATGCTTAGTATAATGACAATATACTAAGCATAATAGCTTAGAATCAATAAATAAAAAAGAACTGCCGCAATCCCCTGGTTATACATCCGAGAAAAAGTGGCGGACGGAAGTGAGGAGGCATTTATGGAACACAATATCCAGCCGCAGCAGCCATCAATGAGGAAAGGAAGGTATTTTCAATGCAGGCACAAAACTTTATGCGTGTGGAGGAAGTGGCCCAGGAGCTGGGTATCTCCAAGTCCCACGCCTACAAGGTGATCCACAAGCTCAACGCCGAACTCCGTGAGAAGGGCTATCTGACCATCTCCGGGCGGGTCAATCGGAACTTTTTCGTGGAGAAGTTTTGCTACGGCAAGACGGGAAAGGAGGGCTAATCATGGCAGTCTATAAAGAAGAAAAGACCAACACCTGGCGGGCGGTCTACCGCTACACGGACTGGAACGGTGAGCGCAAGCAGACTCAGAAGCGGGGCTTCAAGACCAAGCGAGAGGCGCAGGCATGGGAGCGGGAACAGCTCAACAAGACCAGTGCCGACCTGGATATGACCTTCAGGAGCTTTGTGGACCTCTACACGGCGGATATGAAAACTCGGCTCAAGGAAAACACCTGGGCCACCAAGGACCACATCATCCGCACCAAGCTGCTGCCCTACTTCGGCAAGCTTAAAATGTGTAACATCACTGCCCAGCAGATTATCACCTGGCAGAACGAGATGCTGAACCACAAGGACGAGAACGGTAAGCCCTACTCGCCGGTATACCTGAAAACGGTCCACAACCAGCTCAACGCCATCTTCAACCACGCAGTTCGGTACTACAACCTCCGAGATAACCCCTGCAAGAAGGCAGGCAGCATGGGCAAAAAGAAAAACCGGGAGATGATGTTCTGGACCAAGGAGCAGTACTTGAAATTTGCGGAGGTGATGATGGACAAGCCGCTGTCCTTCTACGCCTTTGAGATGCTTTATTGGTGCGGTATCCGAGAGGGGGAGCTGCTGGCTCTAACTCCAGCGGACTTTGACTTCGAGAAGCGCACCGTCACCATCAATAAGTCCTATCAGCGGCTGAACGGTCAAGATCTGATTACCACTCCCAAGACGGAAAAGAGCAATCGGGTCATCACCATGCCGCAATTTCTGGCTGAGGAAATCCAGGATTACATCAAAATGCTTTATGGGATCGGGCCGGATGACCGGATGTTCACCGTCACCAAGAGTTATCTTCACCGGGAGATGGATCGAGGGGCCAAAGAAGCGGGTGTGCCGCGCATTAGAATCCACGATATTCGTCACAGCGCGGTTTCACTTCTGATCGACATGGGGTTCTCTGCCACGGCCATCGCGGACCGGGTGGGCCATGAGAGCATCGACATCACCTATAACTACGCACACCTGTTTCCGTCCAAGCAGGCGGAAATGGCGGATAAACTGAACATGGAAAGGGG
>FR890861.1 GCA_000436875.1 Oscillibacter sp. CAG:155
GTCAGCAGCTCCACCGCCGTATTCACCGCAAAGGGCCGCACCCGGTCCACCAGCGGTTTCAAAATCAAATTGCAGCAGATCAGATCCAAGATCAGGGCAATCGCCACGGAAACACCGAACCAGCGCTCCTTTTTCCGCAGCAGCAGCACCGCTGCCAGAACAATCCACACCTCTCCATGATTGCAGATCCAGCTGACCGCCGGGAGAATCACATCCAAAAAATCACAGCGCAGGTGCTGCTGAATCCAGTCCAAGATGGCAAATTCCAGTGTCTCCATGCCATTCCTCCTCATTTGTCCGTGCGCTCCAACGCGCAGAGTGCTATTACTATACCATAGCCCCATCGAGTTTTTCCACATTTTTTGCATGCAATATCACGAAATTTTCAGAAAATTCCATTTTCCTGTTGACAGCCTCCCACAGGCGTGATACGATACCAATCAAACTTGGATCGCTTAGATAGAGGCGCGAGGTTCATCAGTACCCTCCAGCAAGGACAGGCAGCCGCCGGTCGGGAAAGGGGACATCGCCGAAGTGTTTCGAAGCTGCCTGGCTTCGGGATGCTGGGCTGTCGGGAAATACCCGCCGGACTGTCACAAAAACTTTGTGAAGCGCTATCAATGGCTGTCGGAATTTCTGCGTCATTCCGCCTTTCCCATGGACCGCTTGACAGAGCGGTCCATTTTTTATCCTCCGGCGCGGGATGAATCGCGCCAAAGATTTCAACTGGAAAGGTGATTGAAATGAAGAAGTTCCTGTCCCTGCTCATGGCACTGGCCATGACCCTGTCCCTGGCTGCCTGCGGCAGCACCGAGGACACCACCGCCGACACCGATGCCCAGAACGACACCACCGAGGAGACCTCTACGGGCTCCGGCGTGGAGGACGGCGTTCTGACCATCGCCATGGAGTGCGCCTACGCTCCCTACAACTGGGCCCAGAGCGATGACTCCAACGGCGCTGTGCCCATCTCCAACGTCCCCGGTTCCTACGCCAACGGCTACGACGTGATGATGGCCAAGAAGATCTGCGAGGCTAACGGCTGGGAGCTGGAAGTCGTACAGTCCGACTGGGACTCCCTGGTTCCCGGTGTGCAGACCGGTACCTTTGACGCCGTTATCGCCGGTCAGTCCATGACCGCCGAGCGCAGCGAGCAGGTGGATTTCGCCGGCCCCTATTACTACGCCTCCATCGTCTGCGTCACCAAGGCGGACAGCCCCTTTGCCAACGCCCAGGGCATCAGTGACCTCTCCGGCGGCACCTGCACTGCACAGATCGCTACCATCTGGTATGACACCTGCCTGCCCCAGATCGAGGGCGCTCAGATCCAGACCGCTGCGGAGACCGCTCCCGCCATGCTGATGGCGCTGGAGACCGACACTGTGGACTTCATCTGCACCGATATGCCTACCGCCATGGGCGCCGTGGCTGCCTACCCCGACATGAAGATCCTGGACTTCTCCGACTCTGACGACAACTTCCAGGTGGACGAGGGGGACATCAACATCGGCGTGTCCGTCAAGAAGGGCAACACCGAGCTCAAGGACGCCATTGACAGCGTGCTCTCCACCATGACTGCGGATGATTTCAACACCATGATGGACGAGGCCATCTCCGTCCAGCCCATGACCGAGACCTGATTCCACAAACCCAATCATCGACCCGAGGCGGGAGAACGGAAGGTTCTCTCGCCTCCTTCCACTGCCATCAACTTTTATTTACCGAAGGGAGCCTGTTCCCATGGAGAAATTTGCCCAACTGGGAGCCGATATTGTCAAGCTCTGGTCCAAATACGGCACTTCCCACTATCTGCCCGGCATCCGCAACACTTTGATTCTGGCGCTGGTGGCCACGCTGATCGGCTGTATCATCGGCTTTGTCTGCGGTGTGCTCAACACCATCCCCCATTCCAAGAATGACCCGCCGGTCAAACGGTTCTTTCTGACCTTGATCCGGGCCGTGGTCCGCATTTACGTGGAAGTCTTCCGGGGCACCCCGATGGTGCTTCAGGCGGTGTTCCTCTACTACGGCCTGCCCTATTTCACCGACAATGCCGTGAAGTTCAACAGCATCTGGGCTGCCGCCATCGTGGTGGTGTCCGTCAACACGGGCGCCTACATGGCTGAGTCCGTCCGGGGCGGCATCATCTCCATTGACCCCGGCCAGACCGAGGGCGCCATGGCCATCGGCATGACCCACGTGCAGACCATGGTCAGCGTGATCCTGCCTCAGGCCATCCGCAACATCATGCCTCAGATCGGCAACAACTTCATCATCAATGTGAAAGATACCTCAGTGATGTTCATCATCGGCTTCCCGGATTTCTTCTCCGCGCACCGGGCAGCGGTGGGTGCCAGCTACCTCTACTTCCCCTCCGCCACCGTGGAAATGGCGGGCTACCTCACCATGACGCTGATTGCCTCCTTCCTGCTGCGCCTGCTGGAAAAGCATCTGGACGGCAGCAGCAACTACGAGCTGGCCCAGGCCGACTCCCTCACCATGACCGCCGGGACCTATACCCACCCCGACCATGGCACCCCCTTCGACGAGCACAGCAAGGAGTACCAGGAGCGCACCAAGCAGGCCCTGAAAAACCGCAACGGCAGTACGAGAGGAGAGCGCTGATATGGGTGAGACGATTTTAGAGATCCGGCATCTTTCCAAGTCCTTCGGCGACCACCTGGTCCTGCGGGATATTGACTTCACGGTGGAAAAGGGCGATGTCACCAGCATCATCGGCGCCTCCGGCTCCGGCAAGTCCACGCTGCTGCGCTGCATCAACCTGCTGGAGACCCCCACCGGCGGCGAAATCCTCTACCACGGAAAAAACGTGGCCGGACGGGGCGTGAACGCCGCCAACTACCGCTCCCACGTGGGAATGGTGTTCCAGTCCTTCAACCTCTTCAACAATATGACCGTACTGGAAAACTGCATGGTGGGCCAGATCAAGGTTCTCAAGAAGAACAAGGAGGACGCCCGCAAGAGCGCCATGGACTACCTGGAAAAGGTGGGCATGGCCCCCTACATCAACGCCAAGCCCCGGCAGATCTCCGGCGGCCAGAAGCAGCGGGTGGCCATCGCCCGTGCCTTGGCTATGGACCCGGAAGTCCTGCTCTTTGACGAACCCACCTCCGCCCTGGACCCGGAAATGGTGGGCGAGGTTCTCTCCGTCATGCAGGCCCTGGCCAACGACGGAATGACCATGCTGGTGGTGACTCACGAGATGGCCTTTGCCCGGGACGTCAGCACCCATGTGGTGTATATGAACCAGGGCGTCATCTGCGAGGAGGGCGCCCCGGCAGACGTGTTCGGCAATCCCCAGCAGCAGGAGACCAAGGATTTCCTCTCCCGCTTCCGCAACGCCTGAGCACATCCCATTGATGGCAGACAACGTGCGCAGAAACCAGTTCGGTTTTTGCGCACGTTTTGTTTTCCCCAGCGGATGCCATCCACGTTCCGGCCGGTTGCCATCCGCCGCCGGATGTGCTATTCTGAGAAAAAACGCGAAACAGGAGGCCCGCCATGCACATTCCCCAGGGAACCACCGATACCCTTGTTTTAGAGCCGTTCCAGCCCGCGCTGGAGGCCGCCCTCCAGCCGTCCCCGGCCTATGACGTGAACCGCTGGCTGTATGTCCCCAACACCTATTCGGAATACCGGTACATTCTGGGCACCCGGGGCAAAAATCCCCTGATCTGCGTGGGCATCAACCCCTCCACTGCCGCGCCGGACGCTTTGGACCCCACACTGCAGTCCGTGGAGCGCATTGCCCTCTCCAATGGATACGATAGCTTCCTGATGTTCAACGTCTACGCCCAGCGGGCCACCCGGCCCGATGACATGGAACCGGTCTGCAATAGTGCCCTCCATGAGGAAAACCGGAAGGCCTTCCGGTATCTGCTCTCTCTTTCTCCACGCCCCGCCGTCTGGGCCGCCTGGGGAAACATTATCGAAAAGCGGGACTACCTGATGGACTGCATGCGGGACTTTGCCGCCGACGGCGCCGCTGTGGGAGCCCGCTGGTTCACCGCCGGACCGCCCCTGAAATCCGGACATCCCCATCACCCGCTGTACCTCAAGCGGGACACGCCCCTTCTGGACTTTGATATCACGGCATATCTGCAGTCCCACAGCTCCG
>FR890862.1 GCA_000436875.1 Oscillibacter sp. CAG:155
ACACCCCCGCCAGCACCGCGCCCGCCGTGTGGCTCAGGTTCCAGTGCACTTCCGGGAAATCCGGGAAAAACGGTTTTCCCGCAGGGCCCCGGGCAACCGGCGGCAGTGACCGCCAGCCCAGCCGCCTCCGCAGCGCCAGGAGCAAAAGCCCGTAAGCGCACAGGGGTTCCCTCTGTTCCGCCTGCCACAGCAGCCGTTCCCGGCGCTCCGGCGGCAGCAGTTCCAGCAGCAGCGCCGCCTCCCCATCCGTCAGCGACCGGTCCGGGCGGACGGCCAGAAGTTCTGTGGACATGGCCGTCCCTCCCCTTCCGCAAAAAGCCGCCGGGGAACCGGCGGCGCAATCAAAATTATTGTATGTGACAGGCTCCATTTTGTAAATTCTCGCCTTTCACAAAATTTTTAAAAAAATTTGTGAAAAAAAAGAGGAAATCAAAAAACGACGGGGTATATCTAAAGCGTACATTGGTATGATTGGTGAAAAATGCGGCAAAACTGAGCGAAAGGAGGGACTTGGCCATGGCATTTCCCCAGAGCTTTCTGGACGAACTCATCGCCCGCAGCGATATTGTGGACGTGGTAAGCAGCTATGTGCAGCTGACCCGTAAGGGTTCCAATCTCTTTGGCCTTTGTCCCTTCCACAGCGAAAAGACCGGCTCCTTCTCCGTCTCCCCGGACAAACAGATCTACTACTGCTTCGGCTGCAAACGAGGCGGCGGCGTGGTGAACTTCATCATGGAGGAGGAAA
>FR890863.1 GCA_000436875.1 Oscillibacter sp. CAG:155
GGGGTCCAGGCCCAGATGGTCGATCTCCAGGGCGCACAGGGCGTGGTCCGCCACCTCTTTCGTGATGACGCCGTCCGCCTTCACCTGGGCGAAGTCCCGCACCCGCCGGAGCATCCGGTTGGCGATCCGGGGCGTGCCCCGGCTGCGGCGGGCGATCTCATAGGCGCCCTCCGGCACGATGTCCACGTTCAGGATCCCGGCGCTGCGGGTGACGATCTCACTGAGTTCCTCCGGGGTATAGAGCTCCAGCCGCAGCGTCACGCCGAACCGGTCCCGCAGCGGCGCGGAGAGCTGCCCGGCCCGGGTGGTAGCCCCGATGAGGGTGAACTTGGGCAGATCCAGCCGGATGGAGTTGGCGCTGGGGCCCTTGCCCACGATGATGTCCAGGGCGTAGTCCTCCATGGCGGGATAGAGGATCTCCTCCACCGAGCGGTTGAGCCGGTGAATCTCGTCCACGAAGAGGATATCCCCCTCGCTGAGGTTGGTGAGAAGCGCTGCCAGGTCGCCGGGCTTTTCAATGGCCGGGCCGGAGGTGATGCGGATGTTCACCCCCATCTCCTGGGCGATGATGCCCGCCAGAGTGGTCTTGCCCAGGCCCGGGGGGCCGTGGAGCAGCACGTGGTCCAGTGCCTCCTCCCGCTTCCGGGCGGCCTCGATGAAGACCGACAGGTTCTCCTTGGCCTTCTCCTGGCCGATGTACTCCCTTAGGGTCTTGGGCCGGAGAGACCCCTCCTGGGCGTCCTCCTGCAAGAAGGTCTTGGCCACGATGGGCTCTTCGTAAATATCATTTCCAAAATCGATACTCATGGATTTCCTTCCTTCTCAAAGGCCGTCCGCCACCGCCCGGAGGGTGTCCAGAAACGCCTCTTCCCCCCAGGTGTTGATCTTGAAAAACACGGCCTGGCTGCCGCCGGAGGTGATGGCGGAGAGGAACAGCTCCCGCCCCCGGCCCACCAGCGTCAGGTTCATGCTCACCCGGTTGCCGCCGGACCAGCTGTAGCGCTCATAGACCCGGACGGCGCACCGCACGTCCCCGGCGGCGTAATCGCTGCCGTCCTCATAGCTGGCGGAAGAACTGCCGTCCAGGACCCCCCGGTGGAGCCGGTCCAGCACGTCGTCAAAATCGCCGGTGATGGTACGCTCGAATTTTGCCATGGTGCGCTCCTTTCCGTGCCCGCAGCCCGGCGGGCGGACGATGCCTCACTTCACCATCTTCTTCAGGCTCTGACGGATGATCTCCTCCAGCGGCAGGTTTTCCACGTCCACGCCCTTGAGGGCCTGGGCCACCTCAGCGCTGGTGTATCCCAGCACCGCCAGGGCCTGAGCCGCCTCTGTCGCCTTGTTTGTAAAGGCCGCTGTGCTTACAGCTCCGCTGCTGCCGGAGAAATCCAGTCCCGTGGCGGCGGACTCCTTGGCCAGCTTGTCCTTGAGCTCCAGGATGATCCGCTGGGCGATCTTCTTGCCGATGCCAGGCGCCGCCGTCAGCGTCTTTTCGTCCCCGGTGATGATGGCCATGGCCAGGGCGTCCGGCGTGCCGGTGGAGAGAATGGCCAGCGCCGCCTTGGGGCCCACGCCGGAGACCCCGATGAGCAGCTTGAAGGTGTTCAGCTCGCTCTGGGTGGCAAAGCCGTAGAGGTCGAACACGTCCTCCCCTACGTTCAGATAGGTGTACAGCTTCCCCCGCTGGCCCTTTTTCAGGTGGGCCAGGGTGTTGTTGGTGGTTTTGCAGGCGTATCCCACGCCGCCGCAGTCGATGACCGCCAGGTACGGCAGCACTTCCGCCACCGTGCCGTCCAGATAGTAAAACATATCCCCGTCTCCTCAGATGGTCTCTTTCACGCCCGTTGTTCTCGGGAGCCGTGAAGTATAACTCCTTGCGTGGCACAGCGCCAGGGCCAGGGCGTCCGCCGCGTCGTCCGGCCGGGGGACGGCCTTCAGGTGCAGCAGACGGCGAGTCATGTCCATCACCTGCCGCTTTTCCGCCTTGCCGTAGCCGGTCACCGCCAGCTTCACCTGCCCCGGCGTATACTCGAACAGGGGCACGCCGCACTTTTCCGCGGCGCAGAGGATCACGCCCCGGCCGTGGGCCACAGCGATGCCGGTGGTGATGTTGGTGTTGAAGAACAGCTCCTCGATGGAGATGACGTCGGGCTTCAGCTTGCCGATGAGCTCCTCCATGTCCTGGCTGATCTGGTAGAGCCGCTTGGACAGCGGCAGCCCCGCGGGGGTGGTGATGGCGCCGTAGGTCACCATATGCACTTGTGCCCGCTCCGCCTCCACCAGGCCGAAGCCGATGGTGGCAAAGCCGGGATCGATGCCTAAAATGCGCATACCGTCCTCCCGATGTACATTCTTTTTGAGTATAACAAATTTGACGGCAATACGCAACAGCAAAAACGCGCGCCCGTCCCCAAGGGACAGGCGCGCAGGCTGTGGGAATCCGGGAGTGCGGGACGGGGCCGCCTCCCCTCCCCGCTCCCCCGCGGCGGGGCAGCGGACGCCGGGGCAAAAAAACAGCACGGCTTCTTGCCGTGCTGCCTTCTCACGCCCTGGGGTGGGCCTTTTGATAGACGTCCTTGAGCTGGTGCTTGACCACGTGGGTATAGATCTGGGTGGAGGAGATATCCGCATGGCCCAGCATCTCCTGGATGGACCGCAGGTCCGCGCCGTTTTCCAGCAGGTGGACGGCAAAGGAGTGACGCAGGGTGTGGGGGGTGATGTCCTTTTCGATGCCCGCCTTCTCCTGGTAGTGCTTGATGATCTTCCAGAAGCCCTGGCGGCTCATCCGCTCGCCGTTCATGTTGACGAACAGCGCCGTCTCCTCGCTGTCGGCGATGAGCTGGGGGCGGATGTCTTTCGTGTAGTCCCGGATGGCCGTCACGGCGGCGTGGTAGAGGGGGATGATCCGCTCCCGGTCCCGGCCCCGGCAGCGGATGAAGCCCGCGGCCAGATTCAGGTCCTCCATGTCCAGGGAGATCAGCTCGCTGACCCGGATGCCGGTGGCGTAGAGCAGCTCCAGCATGGCATGGTCCCGGTAGCCCTTGGCGTCCACGCACTGGGGCTGCTCCAAAAACAGCTCCACCTCTTTGGAGGTGAGGATCTCCGGGTATTTCCGTTCCACCCGCTGGGCGGTGATTCCCTTGGCAGGGTTGTCCGCCACAGCGCCGGTGGAGAGCAGGAACTGATAAAACGACTTGACGGAGGCCAAAAAGCGGGTGATGGAGGCGGCGGATTTCCCCTGCCCCTGCATCCAGCCCATGTACTCCTGAATCATCTGGGAAGTGGCCAGCTGCACCTCGCAGTTTTCATGCTCCGCCAGATACTCCGCAAACTGGGTCACGTCCCGCAGATAGGAGCTGACCGTGTTGGGTGAGGCATGCCGCTCCCCCGTCAGGTAAGCCCGGTATTCAGCAATGGAATCGGAAGCCACGCCGCTCCCTCCTTTCCCGATTGTTTTTACGACAGCACCCGCTCCAGCGCCAGACGAAGCAGCACCGGAGAGAGCGCGTGATCGGCACACACACCTGCCAGCAGCACCGCGGCGGCAAGGCCCGCCCGCAGCCACCACACCCGGCCGTAGACCACCGGGGCGGTGCGCTGTCCCCGTCCCAGGGACAGGCTGGCCAGCGTC